>JBAPXA010000430.1:0-5332 GCA_049283975.1 Pyrinomonadaceae bacterium
GGGTCAACCAGCAAAAATGCCAACGATAACAACGAAAGTAGAGGTTCGGGAGTCCATTTTAGACGCGACGGAGCGGCTCCTGGCTCGCTATGGCTACCGCAAAATGACCGTGGAAGACATTGCAAAAGAGGTCGGCGTAGGTAAAGGCACAATCTACCTGCACTTCAAAAGCAAAGAGGAGGTTGTTCTTTCGCACGTTGATCGCATAGTCGAGCGAGTCAAAGAGCGCCTCTGGGCAATCGCCCGCTCAGACGACACCGCGGCAGTTCGGATTCGACTGATGCTCCTGACCCGCGTGCTCTTCCGCTTCGACAGCATTCAACACTACACCCAGAGCCTTAACGATCTCCTGGCAGCGTTACGACCAAGTTTGCTCGCGCACCGCGCCGTCTATTTTGACGAGGAGGCACAGATCTTTGCTGACGTTCTAAACCAGGGCCGCGACTCGCAGGAGTTTCAATTCGACGATGCGCTCACCACTGCCTACGGAATGTTGCACGCGACCAACTCGCTGCTGCCTTACAGTCTCAGCACCACCGAGTTGGGCGAACGCGAAGAGGTAAAGGAAAAAGCAACCGTGATAGCAGATCTAATTCTGGGCGGTTTGCTGAATCGCTCGCACTCGTGAGTGTTGCTCACACTTGCTTCAGGGCATCACTAATCTAGTTTCTCGGAAATCAGTTCTCAACAAAATGCTAAGGAGATATCAATCATGAAACGTCCCGTACTAATACTCGCTCTCATCATGGTCGCCCTGACCGCTTTTGCCCTTCCTTTAAGTGCAAGCGCGCAAGAGGAACGGACACCGCCGGATAGCACGATTGACGCGAACACGCGCAAGCAGGTCATTGACACAATCCTGAAACGCCTTAACGATTCCTACGTTTTCCCGGAAGTCGCTAAGGCAATGGAGACATCGCTTCGCGATCGAGTTGCGAAAGGCGAATACGATCAAATCTCAAGCTCCAGGGCCTTCAGCGAGACGCTCACGAAAGATCTGCAAGCAGTCAGCAAGGACAAGCACCTGCGCGTGCGTTACTCGCATGAAGTGCTTCCCGAACGCCAACCACGCGCTGAACCGACTGCTGAGCAGCGCGAGCAAGAACGTCGCGACATGAGTTGGATGAATTACGGTTTTGAAAAAGTCGAGCGCCTGCGCGGCAACACCGGCTACATCTCGTTCCGCGGCTTCTTCGGACCGGAGTTGGGCGCGGACGCAGTGGCCTCGGCAATGAACTTTGTGGCCGGCACAGATGCTTTGATTATCGACCTGCGCACGAATGGCGGCGGCGACCCGGAAATGGTGGCGCTCATTTGCTCTTACCTTTTTGGTCCGGAGCCAGTTCATCTGAACGACCTTTACTGGCGTGAAGGAAACCGCACCGAACAGTTTTGGACGCGGAAAGAAGTGGCCGGCAAACGCTATCTGAATAAGGACGTCTATGTCCTGACTAGCAAATACACTTTCTCAGGTGCTGAAGAGTTCGCCTACAACCTGAAGAACCTGAAGCGGGCAACCATCATCGGCGAAACGACCGGGGGAGGCGCGCATCCCGGTGGTGGTTTCCGACTCAACGAACACTTCAGTATGTTCGTGCCGACCGGCCGCGCCATCAGCCCCGTCACCAAGAGCAACTGGGAAGGCACAGGAGTGAAACCAGATATCGAAGTGCCGGCGGATCAGGCCTTGACCCTCGCCCGTTTGCTGGCATTGAAAAAATCTCTCCCCACTCTAACCAATCCCGGCTTCAAAGAGGGTGTTCAGGGAGAAATTGAAAGGTTGGAAAAGGAGATGACCGAACTAAAGGCGAAGAAGTAGGAATCGCGAGATCGGGTGCATGGCGGAGCTCTTGCTAAGGTCAGTGAGAGGAGTCTAGATCTAGCTCCAAGATCAATGAACTGGGACTCTCGCAACGGCTCCGCCGCCGGATGTGAGGCGCGGCCTGGCCGCGCCGTTACCCACTCTCTTTCATCGGGGCTATGCCCCGCGTTCGGGCTATGCCCTGTTGAGCTGACGTCGCCAATGAATCAAATCCTTGTCCACTAGCAGCGGCTCATCCTCTATCGGACATCCTTGCCAGAGCCGAGCACTCGACCATCGATAATCCGTCGCTTGCTCCACCAGACCAGCGCGGACTGGATTCTGATGAATGTAGTTTAATTTCTCAATAAACACTCTTTCGCTGAAGACCGGTAGCACATTCTTCTCTCGTTGCCACAACGAATACTTGTAGCCTCGATCGCGTTCGCGATGGCGTAGCTTTTCCAAAGAGTGCGTATGGTTCTTTTCTTTAAGATGATCAATTACACGCCGCGCAGTTAGTCCCTTCAATACACGAAGCACGTCAGCAGTACCCGATGCTCGACTTGTTAGGAGGTGCAGGTGATCCACCATGATCACGTAGGCAAACAGCAAGAAGGCTCGTCGCGCTTCATTAATCGCCTGACATAAGACGTGCTTCAGATCCTCTTTCCTGAAAACTGGGAGCCGGTCTTTGGTGACGATAGTGATGTAAAGGGCAGGTGAGTCTTGGGAAATGATATAGCGGTGAGTCATGAGGCGCTCTTCCTTGTGAGGTTTTGAAGAAGAAGCTACTCGAGATAATCTGAGGAAGTAAAGGGCATAGCCCGAACGAGGGGGCGTAGCCCCGATGAAAGAGGTCAGTTAACGGCGCGGCAAAGCCGCGCCTCACATCCGGCGGCGAAGCCGTTGCGAAATCAGCTCAATATCCGCGGCAACCCAGCTACGTTTACCGACAAGCTGACACAGTTACTAATTCGCCGCTCTCTGTTCCTTCGCACGAGCCGGCGCGTTCTTCACGTGCTTGTCGAACCAGGTAAGCATTTCGTAGAGAACATGCTCGATTGTTTCGCGGCTGGCGTAACCGTGCGCCTCTAACGGCAATGTCACGAGGCGCACCGTACCGCCGTTACCGCGCACCGCCTGGTACATTCGTTCCGACTGAATTGGGAAAGTCCCCTGATTGTCGTCAGCCTCGCCATGAATAAACAGGATCGGTTCATTGATCTTGTTGGCAACCATGAAAGGCGACACCTTTATATATAGATCCGGCGCTTCCCAAATCGTCCGCCGCTCACTCTGAAAACCAAAGGGCGTCAGAGTGCGATTGTAGGCACCACTCCGGGCGATTCCGGCGCGAAACAGGTTCGAATGCGCCAGCAGATTCGCCGTCATAAACGCGCCGTAACTGTGCCCACCAACGCCAACGCGCTCGGGATCGGTCACGCCCATTTCCGCTGCCTTGTCGATCGCCGCCTTTGCGCTCATCACAATTTGTTCGATGTAGGTGTTGTTGACCGTCTCCGGATTACCAACGACCGGCATCGTGGCGTTATCTAACACGGCGTAACCCTGCAAAAGGAAAAACAGATGTGTCGGTCCAATCAGTTGCGTGTAGCGTTGCGTGGATCCGGTCACCTGCCCCGCTGTGGACGCGTCCGTGAATTCGAGAGGATAGGCCCAGACGACTGTGGGCAAACGGGTGCCTGCTTTGTAGCCAGGCGGCAGATAAAGCGTGAAGGAGCACTGAACGCCGTCAGCACGGTTGTAAGTAACAAGCTGCTTCTTAATGCCACTCAACTGCGGCGTGGGGTCGGGCAGTTTTGTCAGCGGCTTCACCAGGACAGCACTCGAACGCGCGTCCACGAGTTGGTAGTTGGGCGTCTCTGTCGAGCTCTCGCGTCTCGTAATAATCCTCTTGCCATCGTCGCTCAGGATTGCCACGACCGCTTCATAATTATTTGCGTCACTGCGAAAGACTCGTTCGGATTTCAGCGTGCTCAGATTAAAGCGATCGAGAAAGGGCCGGTCGCCTTCAGGAGAAGCACCGGCGCCGTTCAGCAGGATCCAATCGCCATCCTGCAAGATCGCGCGCATGTTGCCATGGAGCAAGCGTGTTACTGGTGTGCCTGGATCACCATAACGATCCTGAACGTTGCGGCTCCAAATCATTTTTGGCGTTTCGGTGCTATCAAGGTTCATCATGAACGTGCGCGTCCAGCGTCGATCGCGATCGTAATCGGAGATGAAGGCAAGCCCGGCCTTTTCACCGAATTGCATCCCGGCGAACCGCTGCTCCGTTTTGAAAAGCTCTGCCGGCGCGCCGTTGAAGGGCGCTTTCAGCATCAACACGCGATCGCGATGCGATACCTTCTTTTTGGGATCGCCGCCGTCGAGGGCTTCAACCCAAATCAGAGTCGCCGGCTCGGTCGGCCGCCAGCGGTAGTTGCGGGGACCCGTCGCGACGCCGTCAATCGGAATCTGGTCCGCAAGTGGCAGGCTCGCCAGCTTGTGAATCAACTTCCCTTTCGTGTCCCAAACCTCCACGTCGCGGGGGAAAGCGAAGTCGGGATAGAGATATGAGAAGGGGCGGTGGATCCTTCCTACAAGGATATGGTTGCCGTCGGGAGCGACATCGACCGAGCGGAAGATGCCGGGGGCACCCACATTTGAAATCTTTCCGCTGGAGCTATCAATCATTGCCAGTTGCGCTGTCGCATAATATTCAAAGAGATCCTCGTCGTGTGGAGTCTTCAGGAGATCCTGGAAAGTGCGCACGGGACCGGGCCGGCCCGTACTCTCCTGCCAGTTTGGCTCGCGCGGCACACTCACCGGCGTCGGCGCCGCTGCTCTCTTTGCCGGCACCAGCAAAACCATTAAGGTGCGGTTGTCCGGCATCCACTGCAGCGCCTCGCCACTCGTGGTGTTCACGCGCACGTCTTTTACTCTTCGGACAGCACCGCTGCTGGCGTCGCCAGTCCACAACTCAACACCGTTCGTCGTCGTGTTGGTAAAGACGAAGCGCCTGCCGTCAGCGCTCCAAATTGGCGCGCCAATCTTCGCGCCCGGCGGCAGGGTGATTTTAATCTCGGCATCGTCCATGAGACGCTTAAGACTCAGCGCGACGAAGTAAGGATAACGATGCGGGGCGTTATTGTTGGGGTTGATCCGATGGCCCGCCAGGCGCAGCATCGGTTCCGCAAGATCTGCGAGCGGCGGATAGCGCAAGCTCGTCGCCAACAACATTGCGTCGCGGGAGGGACTGACATAGATATTCGGCGTGACCGGTGCCGATAAAATGCTCGACACTTCCGGCGGCGCTTTCTTGTAGCCATCCTGCGCCGCAACTGTGAGAGCGACGAGGGGCATGATTGTTAAAATTGCTGCCAGAGGAAGACGCGCGCTGGATCTGGAATTGGAGACTTGGCGAAACATTTTGGCTACTCCTTCATTGGCGATGGGAAAAACCGAACCAACCTCGGCTATTGGAAGAACTAGAAGTTAAGAGACATGGCGCGTTGAAGTCAACGG
>JBAPXA010000431.1:0-16374 GCA_049283975.1 Pyrinomonadaceae bacterium
TGGTACCGTTACTGGCCTGAGCAGGCAGTGGCGAGGCGGCCACGGCTCCGATGGCTACTCCAAGACATAGGGAAGAGACTCTCTTCATGACGACTGCTCCTGTCACCACTGCCGAGATCTCAGGGTGTGAAGGGTGGCGGGCCTTGTACACCTGGTGCGAACCCAGTTTATTACTTTGCCTTGTCACGCAAACGTTTGATTAGGTCCTTGATTTTCTCGGGGTCTTCGCCTTTGGGAGCGTTTTTCAAGTACAACTCCATCTGATCGGCGGCTTCACGATAGCGTTTCTGATCATTGTAGACGCCGGCCAACTGCCAATGGATGTCCGGATCCTTGCCGTTTGCCAACTGATCCGCTCGCTTAAGTACTTCCTCAGCCTTGTCGGGGGTTTTGGCGCGCCGGTAAGCTTTCCCCAGCACGAGATACGGGTCCGACGCTTTACCGTAGAGGGCGGCGGCTTTTCCCAGGTGATCGATCGCTTCGTTAGTCATGCCGAGGTAATACTCAGTAAAACCTAAGCCATACATGCTTGAATAGCCACGCGGATTTACCTGAGTCGCCTTAGTTAACAAAACCAAGCCGGCTTGCAAATACTCCTTATTGATGCCCTTGTCGGAAACTCCGCGTATCGCGTATTCAGAACCGAGACGATCGAGCGCTGCGTAATAGTCGGGGAAGACTTCCAACGCCTGTCTCAACTTGGCGAAGGCCTCCGCCTCTTTCTTTTCACGAATAAAGGCAATCCCTTGATCGTAATTCTGCTTTGCCGCTGGAGGAACCTCCTGAGCAAAGACTACCCCCGGAATAGAGAAAGGACCGTACATGCCACGTTCATCTAACCGCAGCGCGATATCAATGTGTTGGTTGTCTGACCCGGAGGACCGATCATTTGCGCGGACTGCGGAAATCGCGGCGATAACCACCTGCTGTGAGTGCTCAAGGTAGCCGGTGTTGCCTGTATGAACCTTGATTATGTAGCGGCCGTCCACAAGCCCGCTGAATTGGAAGCGGCCCGACATATCAGTCTTAATCTGACGAATAGTTGAATTAACATCGTCCAGCAACTCGACATAAACGTCTGCAACCGCCCGCCGGCCTTCACCATAAACGCTGCCATAAATTGAGCTGCGGCCCTGAACGACAGCGGTTGATACAGAAGCTACTACAAAATTACGGGAAAAAACCGTTACCGGTGCCACGGCCGTGGCCAATACGATCCCTAGGCCGATGACCAGAGGAACTTTCTTCATCGTTGATCTCCTTAGATATATTACGGGCGGTGATGTTGTTGAGATTCTGGGGTAATCTCGGATGAAAACTGAATTAACGATCTAACTTGAGTAGATGTCCTAACTTCTCTTTCTTGGTGCGCAGGTACCCCGCGGCTTTCTCCGTCGGCTCAACCTCCATCGATACGCGCTCGACAATTTTCAGGCCTGCGTCTTCGAGAGCCTGCAATTTCAGAGGATTGTTTGAAATTACACGCACATGACAGAGACCCAATTCGAATAACACTTCAGCACATTGGCGATAGTTGCGCAGGTCGACCGCTAAACCGAGCTGTTCATTCGCTTCGACGGTATCAGCACCTGCGTCTTGTAGCGAGTAGGCGCGGATCTTGTTGATGATGCCGATGCCGCGACCTTCCTGCTGTTGGTAAACCACGGCTCCGCGGCCCTCTTTTTGAATCAGGCGCAAGGTCTGCTGGAGCTGTTGCCCGCAATCGCATTTGGTCGATCCAAAAACATCGCCTGTCAGACATTGCGAGTGAATGCGCACGAGCGTAGGTGTTTCGCGCTGCATTTCCCCTTTGAACAACACCACAAATTCTTCGTCACTGATCAGCGAGCGGTAGCCTGCGATTTGGAACTCACCGAATTGAGTTGGCAGATTGGCAACGGCTACGCGTTCAACCGTCAGGTCATTGGTAGTCCAGGTGCAGGTTGCTGTTGCTTCTTCTTCCAAAACGCTTTCCCTTCTCATCACAAGTTACCCGCTAACGACTCAAATTTGAGGATGATTGCTGCTGAGCAATAGGCTTTTTGATGAGCTGATTATAGAAGTAAGTGAGGGACGCGACAAGCAGAGGGCCGCCAAAATAGGCTTGAATTCACATTTTTAGCTCTCACAATTCCGTTGCGACACGGCCTTGGGCAGACTAAGATACCTTGGCATCGGTAATACTTGCAGGACAGCTGATCGAAAACCCAGGTGCGTGCGCGGCACTCGATCTGAATGACCAGTGGCGACCACAGGAACGACGATTCCGAGCAGACGCAATTGCGTCATGTTCAGGAGCCTTCAGCAACGCCGATGGAACGTCGTCCTGCTCTTGTTTCGCTTCGAGGCGAGCTGCTGGCAGTTCCAATTCCTCTCGATCGCGACGAAGTAACCCTCGGTCGGGCGCTCGAAGCCGATGTGCGCATCAACGATTCCCGAGCTTCCCGTTTGCACGCCCGCATCATCGTCGAACGAAACGCCGAGCATGGTTCGGTCCGCTGCATCATTCGAGATTTGGCTTCCACGAATGGGACCCTGATCAACGGGCAGCCGCTCACTGAGGTAGTCTTGAGTGAAGGCGATAAGATTTCTATAGGCGATCAGTTATTCCGCTTCGACATGCTTGACGAGATCGATCGGGAGTTTCAACAACAGATACATCGTCTCATTTCGCACGACGAACTAACCGGATTGTTGACAAGTAAGTCATTCTTTTCAGAACTGAGAAGGGAAGCCGCGAAGGCGGAAGTTAAGTCGCACCCGTTCTGTGTCTTGATGATGGACGTCGATCACTTCAAGCAAGTCAACGACACCTATGGTCACCTTGTGGGCAGTCAGACATTGGAAGAAATTGGCGGTGTTATTAAGCGGGCGCTGCGAGCGGGCGACGTAGCGGCCCGCTTTGGAGGTGAAGAGTTTGCCGCGTTCCTGCTCGATGCAGATTACGCTCAAGGGCTGGTCGCAGCCGAACGCGTCAGATCTGCTGTACAAAACTATGAATTTTCCGCCGCCCGCCGCGACGCTCCGGCTCCAACCGGAACATTACGAATTACCATCAGCATTGGTGTTGCCTCTTTTCCGGATGACGCGAAAGATCCAATCGAACTGATCGAGCTCGCTGACTCCGCTCTTTATCGCGCCAAGCGGGGCGGACGCAATCGGATCTCGGCTTATCGGCACTCCATCGCTGTCACTGAAGGCAAACTTCCTCCCCGCCGAACCTAGGCAACGCGCCCGGGCGGCATCGCGAGGGTCTGCATTTCTGAAACATTACAATTCTTCATGCGTGTAATTAGTCGCCGCCGGCGCCAAACCTTCCCATTTACAAGAGAGAGCGGCGGTTGCGCACGTATCTTGGGGCAAGGTATGCTGCTCATGTGACTCCCGCCAGTCGTACGACCGGCCATTAAGATCCGAAGAGAGATTTCGTAGTGACTACCAAACTAAATTTAGCGAGCCGGCCTTTTAGCAATCACGCGCTACCTTGGGTATTGACGGCTCTGATCGTAACTGTTTCGCTAATTGCCCTGGTTGTGATCATCCGTTGGACAGGGCAGGCCAGAGCACAGGGCGATGCCGTGCAGGTCGACATCAATGCACTGAACCAGCAAGAGAGGGACTTGAATGCTCAGGCAGCTGCCGTCAAGAACTCACTTAGTCAGGAACAATTGCAAACACTCGCGGCAGCGCATGTGCTTGTCGACCGCAAACGGTTTTCGTGGTCTCGCCTGTTTGCCGATCTCGAGGCAGCCTTGCCCGCCAGTGTGCGAGTCACGAGGATCAGTGTTAGGGATGTGGCAGCGCGCGGCGAGCAGACTTTGGCCGAACTCGATCTAGATGTCGTCAGTAAGAGCCCGGCGACGATAACCGACATGATTGGTGATATGGATCGAGTCGGAATTTTCCAGGCTGAGTTGCGGGCGCAAAATCTGCAGAAGGGGCGAGGCGAGAGTGGCACGGAGTATGAGCTGTACGTGATCTATCGTCCCCGTGCAGGCACCTCCGGCGAAAGCAAGACCCAGGACCTGGCTTCTGCGGAAGCTACGACGGCTCCAACAGCTGGAGAGAAATGAACGAGACTCCCATCCAACCAACGAGGCCGCGCCGGCGGACTCAGTTCAAAGCAAACTTGCAGCGGCTGCGAGCATCGCGGAGCCAGGGCATGTTTGGGATGACTGAGATTCTCGCACTTGGCGTCAGCCTGTTGATCTTGCTGTTGGTCGTCATCAGCTACATCTATTTTCTAGTTCCGGCTCGTTCGCGTCGCGAAACGCTGCAATCGGAACGTACTCGATTACAGAGTCAGCTTCGGAGCTCCCAGGAAATAATTCGTAGGGGCCAGGATACGCAGTCCACCGTTACCAAGATTACTGAGAGCCTGGATGAATTTCAGAGTTATTACCTCAGCAGTGCTGGGCAGGGCCGCATGGGCCTATATGGCGAGTTGAATCAACTGATTCGCAAGAATGGGTTGCGCAACACAGCGGGCCCTGCATATACACCACTCGTTTCTTCAACTACAAAACAGAGTCCAGGCGAAACGCGGTCGGCCAGCACCAAGTGGCAGAGTGTCTACCCCGGGATCGCCGTGAGTCTCACGGTCGAAGGTCAATACCAGAACCTGCGACGCTTCATTCGCGACCTCGAGGTCAGTAAACAGTTCATTATCGTTAATGCGATCGAGCTCGAGCGCGCGACTGAAGCTAACAGCGCTGCCTCGCTCGATGGGGCGAATGCGCCGCGCAACTCGCTCGTCAGTCTGCGGCTGGATATGGCTACTTACTTTCAGCTGGGCACAGCGGAGTCAGGACAGTAATCGCTATGAAATTGGCGGATATTAGTAATCCGGAAGAACGCAAGAAGCTAATCTGGGCGATTGTGCTCGGACTGTTTGCCATCGTCTTTTTATGGTGGGCACTCTTCGGTTTTGGCTCAAGTCCAAAACCGGCAGTCAAACAATCGAATTCTAATTCCAACCGCGGACTAGGTCCGCGTCGAGTAGGCGATACGGTAACGGCTCAAACTGCTAACGACATCAAAAGTGCTCCTTTGGAGCAGTTACGGCCGATCGTAGTCTCCGACTTCGTGCCCTTCGCGCCGGAAGCGAAGCGCAATATTTTCGTCTACTACGAGAAACCGCCCGCGGCGGCCAAGAGTGAGACGGAGCCTATTCCAACGCCGACGCCGATCCCACCACTGCTCTTGGCGGGAATTCAGCCTTCCAACCGGTTCGCGCGAACTGAAGACTTCACGATGGAGGCGACTGGTGACAAGTTTGTGCCGGGAGTCAGGATCGTTGTCGACGCTCGCGAACTCACCACCCGTTTCATCAGCCCGCAACAGCTTTCGGCCACGGTCCCGGCTTTAATGATTGCAAATCCCGGCGCGCACTCTGTAATGGTGAAGTCTCCGGATGGACGTCTTTATTCCACTACTCTTGCGCTCAACGTCAGTGCGCCGCCGACTCCTAATTACAGTTACATCGGAATCATTGGCACGCGTCGCTACATTGATACGGCGATTCTTCAGGACAAAAACAATCGTGAGATTCTCAACGCGCAGCGCGGAGATGTTCTGGCTGGCAGGTTCCGGTTGACCAGCATTTCAGAAAAGGAGCTGGTGCTGATCGATGAGCAACTGAAGATCAAACACACACTTGCTTTCAGCACTGATCGCGACCGGGCAATCGGCCCGCAGTCGCGTCCGACTCCGCGCGTAGAGGCTGAAGATGATGAACCGTAAGCGAGGACGACACCACAATATATATGGTGTCAGGGTTGTCGCCACTGAGTCGGCAGATCTGCCTCTACCGCCTGCTCGCGACCACGCCCAAGCCGGTTACACCCTCGTGGCGTTGCTTGCCTTGATGACGGTGCTCGCTCTCATAGCTCTCTCCGCAGCTCCCAGTGTGCGGCAACAAGCACAACGTGAAAGAGAGAAGGAAGCGATCTTTCGTGGTGAACAAGTCGCGGATGCGATTCGCGATTATTACCTTTCTCGGACCGCAGCAACTGGTGGTCCGGGTGAGCAAGGGCTTCCCACTTCGATGGATCAACTGCTCGAAGGGATTCCTATTCCGGGTGGATCGAAGAGACGTCAGGTGCTGCGCGCGAGTGCCGCACGCGATCCGCTTTCGAAGACCGGAGAGTGGCATACAGTGCGTCCGCGCGCGCAAGAGTTGATTGAGTTTCAACGCGCGGTGGTGGTTTATGCAGGCAACGCTCTACCACAACCCTCCAACGGCCAAATCGCCCAGTTACAACAGTTTGCAGTCCCGCAGATAACGAGTGTGCTCGACACTGGTGCGGCGAAAACAGCACCAGGCGGCGAAGATTCTTCCGCTGATTCGAGTGGCCCATTCGTCGGTGTAACGAGTCGCAGTCGAAACAATTCCGTCCTCTATTACTATGGAATTGATCGCCACGATCAGTGGATCTTCACACCGCTGTTCAAGTAGTCGCAACAAGTCGCATCAAGTCGCAACTCCACCATTCTGATCAAAATGAGATGAGAGTCTGATCTCGTGCGCACTCAAGTTGTGATCAGCCATCCTAAGTGATCGACAATTGTTGACCGCATACAAAGGGCGATGAGTAGGCTCGCGATGAGTGTGCGCGTGAGTGAGAACGACGCTTTCACACCAAAATTATTTTTGAAAATAACAGTAATAAGTTGTTGACATCTGGTTGAATTGCGTTTATATAGCAAGATGTTGTGCGCCGTTTACACTAGCCCACAAGAGAAAGCCAGACACAGTATCTTGTGGTCACCACGCAAACCCCAAACTTGAAAAGAAGGAGCACATAAAAGCTATGGCAACTAAAAAAGGTGGAAAGAAAGCAGCGAAAAAGGGTGGAACAAAGAAGGGCGCCAAGAAGGGCGCCAAGAAGGCCGCCAAGAAGAGATAGTTCGAACCAGCAGGTTACCGCAGGGACGTTCAGTTGGCGCACACCAACATCTGACGACCTGCCGGGCATTAGCAAGAGGAGCGACGAACACTTCAGTGAAGTTCGTCGCTCTTTTTGTTTTTGCGATCTCGGTGTTGGAGTGTTCTAAGCTAAATCGATGATCCGCATTGCACTCGTAGAGCCTGAGATTCCGCCCAACACTGGCAACATCGCCCGCCTATGCGCGGCCACATGCACGCCGCTCCACATTGTCGGCGCCCCGGGTTTTCGCTTGGATGATCGAGCCGTTCGTCGTGCCGGCTTGGACTACTGGCCCGAGGTGGACCTTCATCGTCATCCCAATCTAGAGAGCCTCTATCAGGCACAAGCTGACGCCCGCTTCATCTATCTCAGTACGAAAGGCGATATTCCTTACACCGAGTGGCAGTTTCAAGAGCGGGACTGCCTGGTCTTTGGTCGCGAGACCCGCGGTTTGCCGGAAGCTCTTTTGCGAGCCAATTGGGAGAGATGTCTGACGATCCCGATGGTGAACCCGCGCGTTCGTAGTCTGAATCTGGCGGTGTCAGTGGGGATTGTTTTGTTTGAAGCTTTACGTCAAACCGGAGCGCTTAAGCACGCCAACTCACAACACGCCTAGCCCTCGAGCAAGTAACGCAACGGGCAATACCGCACGATCAGTGATAACATCCAAAGTTTCGCTCAGGCGCCTTTGCTCGCTCTGTGCAACTCAACTATGACTAACGACGGAAAAGACCTGCGCAACATTGCCATCATCGCCCACGTTGATCACGGCAAGACGACTCTTGTCGACGCCATGCTTCGGCAATCGGGAACGTTTCGAGACAACGAAACGGTTCGTGATCGGGTAATGGACTCAATGGATCTGGAACGCGAACGCGGCATCACCATCATGGCTAAGAACACCGCGGTGCGTTATCAGAATGTGAAGATCAACATCGTCGACACCCCGGGCCACGCTGATTTTGGAGGCGAAGTGGAGCGGGTGCTCAAAATGGTCGACGGCGTAATGCTGTTGGTTGACGCTGCGGAGGGCTGTCTGCCGCAGACTCGCTTTGTTTTGCGCAAGGCACTGGAAGCCCGGCTCCCAGCCATTGCGGTGGTTAATAAGATCGATAGACAGGATGCTCGCCCGGCTGAGGTTGTCGATGAAATTTATGAATTGTTTTTGGATCTCGATGCGACGAATGAACAGATCGAGTTTCCGATACTTTACGCCATCTCGCGGGAGGGCATAGCTAAGAAGCAGTTGCTGGATGAATCGACAAACCTCAGACCGCTGTTCGATCAAATTGTCGAGACCATCCCGGCACCGCAACCCTTGCGCGATGATTCATTGCAACTGCTGGTAGCTAATATCGATTACAGCGATTACGTTGGTCGCTTAGCGATCGGAAGAATTTTCTCAGGAGAGATTGCTACTGGCGATCAGGTCGTTGTAGTGCAGCATGATGGCAACGTGCGCAAAGTAAAGATTTCGCAGCTCTATGTCTTTGAAGGCCTGAAGCGCGAAGCAGTCGAGCGCGCAGGCGTGGGGGAGATTGTGGCGCTGGCGGGATTTGACGACATCGAAATCGGCGACACCATCACTTCGGCGGACAATCCGCAGCCATTGCCGTCAATAGCCGTCGATGAGCCCACCATCGCAATGATTTTCGGCGTCAACAACTCGCCTTTTGCCGGTAAAGAAGGGCGATATGTTACCTCGCGTCAGATCAAGGAGCGATTGGATAAGGAGATCTTGGGTAACGTCGCGATTAGAGTCGAAGCCACTGACTCACCCGATCAATTCAAAGTATCCGGACGCGGCGAGTTGCAGCTAGCCATTTTGATCGAGATGATGCGGCGCGAGGGTTACGAGCTTCAGGTCTCTAAACCTGAAGTCATAACACGTGAGCTGAACGGGGAAGTCCACGAGCCCATCGAGATGGTGGTCGTTGATTGCCCTGAAGAATTTATTGGAGTCGTTACTGAGGCCCTTGGCCGCCGCAAAGGTCAAATGACGAAGATGGTGAATCATGGCACCGGACGTGTGCGACTCGAATTCGACACGCCGTCGCGTGGCCTGATCGGGTTCCGTAGCGAATTTCTGACAGAGACAAAAGGAACCGGTCTATTGAATACGATGTTCCTGCGCTGGGACCTGTGGCAGGGAAGCATGAGAGGGCGTTCGACCGGATCCCTGGTCGCCGACCGCACCGGTGAAACCACAACCTACGCGCTTTTTAACTTGCAAGAACGTGGGACTCTCTTTACGAGCCCGGGAGTTCGGGTGTACGAAGGAATGCTGTTGGGTGAAAACGCCCGCGCGGTGGATCTGGACGTAAACGCGATAAAGGAAAAGAAACTTACGAACATGCGGGCCTCATCTGCCGATGAGGCGATGCGTCTGGTCCCGGTAAAGGATCTGTCTCTTGAGCAAGCACTAGAGTTCATCGCAGACGATGAATTGGTAGAGGTCACTCCGAAGAGCATTCGCTTGCGGAAGCGTATTTTGCGCGCTAACGAGCGGCCGAAACGAAAAGATTCTTAACTGTCAAATGTTATGTTTCCTGCGGTTAAGGTCTATCCGATCACCGACGTACGGCTGACTGGGTTATCTCACCCGGAACAGGTGTCACTCCTAATTGCGGGTGGCGCAAACCTCATTCAACTCCGCGAAAAGCACCTATCACCGCGCGAGTTCTTTCCCCAAGCACAAGCGGCAATCAAAGTCGCGCGCGATCACCGAGTCAAAATCATCATCAACGATCGGGTGGACATTGCCTTGGCTCTCAAGGCTGATGGTGTGCATTTGGGGCAGGACGACATGCCGCCCCAAGCTGCCCGAGCAATACTCGGCGCTGAGGCTCTAATTGGCTTCTCCACTCACAACCCAGCACAGGCGATTAGCGCCCGCACAATGCCGATAGACTATCTGGCTATTGGCCCTATCTTTCCCACCTCGTCGAAAAGTAATCCGCATCCGGTCGTGGGTCTGGCTGGCCTGCAACAAGTCCGAAAGGCGGTTGGTGACCTCCCCGTCGTGGCGATTGGTGGAATTACCGTAGAAAACCTACAGTCTGTCCTCAAAGCAGGCGCCACTTGCGCCGCAGTGATCAGCGCCGCACTTGCGGATCCAGCGTGGATTACCAGCACCACCGAGCGGCTTATTTCTTTGGCTTGCTGATTCCGGTTTCCCAAGAGCGCCCAACACATTTTTCTTGCGTTTAGCAGGGTTATGCGCGAGAATTCCCCTGCCTTTCTTGGGTCGTCCCCCGACAACCCATCCTTCCAAAACAGTTTTCACTCATCAGGTGGAGTCCTAGAAACACATGCCTTTTTTCGATCTGCCTCCGATTATCGAGCGAATGCTGCTGCTTTCCGACCGGATCAGTGACCTTAATTTTTCCGTCGGCCAAATGCCGCAGGTCGAGATCAACGGCAAGCTCACCCCAGTTCAGCCGCTGGGCATGCAGAAACTCACGCCCTACCAGACGGAAATCATTGCCATGACCCTGCTCCAGGGTAATGCGGACGCAGCGGAGCGCCTCGCACGAACTGGAACTGCAGATCTCAGTTACTCGCTGCCCTCCCGGGCCCGTTTTCGCTGCAACATCTTTCAACAGCGCGGTGTGTATTCGATCGTCATGCGAGTGATCCCGCACGACATTCCGACATTGCGTTCACTCGGCTTGCCGCAGCAACTTGAGGAGATCGCTGAACTGCGAAACGGTCTGGTGTTAGTTACGGGTCCTACCGGTTCAGGAAAAAGCTCTACCCAAGCATCGATTATCGACATTATTAACGAAACCAAGCATTACCATATCGTAACGATCGAAGATCCAATCGAGTATCTACACTCCCACAAGAACTCCACTATCAATCAACGTGAAGTGGGACATGACACTAAAGATTTTCCCTCAGCACTACGTGCGACCTTACGGCAAGCCCCCAAAGTGATCCTGATTGGTGAAATGCGCGACTTCGAAACCACTGAGATTGCTTTGGAAGCTGCGGAGACAGGTCACCTTGTGCTCTCAACGATGCACACGATCGACGCCTCAAAAACAGTCGATCGAATCATCGGTCTCTATCCGAAGAACGAAGAACCTGTGATTCGTACACGCCTGGCGCAAACGTTTCGTTACATCATTTCGCAGCGTTTGATTCCCCGGGCCGACGGGCGAGGCCGTATAGCCGTAGCCGAGGTGTTACGTTCCAGTCCGCGAACGCGCGAATATATTGAAACGGGCGAAGCGGATGGCAAGTCGCTGCTGGATGCAATGCGAGACGGCAAACTTGACGGCATGCAGGATTTCGATTCGGTGATAAAGCAATTGATAGAGGGCAAGGTTATTTCGCTGGAAGATGGTCTGAACTTTGCCACTAACCAAAACAACTTGCTGCTGTCGCTTAAAGGCCTGACTTCCGCGGAAGAATTCATTCGACGTGATGCTGAGCACGCGACGGTTGCCTCCCTTGCTGATTCCGGCTCGATGCTGGGGATGCTCGATTAAGATTCAAGAAAAAGAAAACTATGATTGTTGTCTGTCCCAACTGTTCATTGCGTCTACAACCGAGCGGCGATAAACCACTGGTCCACCCCTTCACTGTGCGCTGCCCGAAGTGCAACAACACTGTAAACTCAGAACCACCCAGCCCGGCCTCTGCGCAGAGCGCCTTGACGGTGGGGACTTCGCCCTCCACAGATAATCGACGTCACCAGGATCTTGGGCCGGCGCCGCTATTCCAGAACGAAGGAATGCGTACAAACACTCCGAATTCGCTCGACGAGTTGGGTCGCTTACTGGGAAGTCTTATAGGCCAGGGCGGGACAGCGTCGGCAGGACTCGAATACGGAAAGCGGCCATCGTGGAACCCCAGGAAGGTACTGCTCTGTGTGGCCGAAGAACATCGGGAAAACCTGGCGACTCAATTATCACAGAACGGATACCAGGTGTTTTTGGCCGAAGACACCCGACAGGCCGTCGAGCGCATGCGCGAGAACAACCTGGATGTCGTATTGCTTGATCAGGAGTTTGATCCGATCGAACAGGGGGCGGCCTTTGTCACGCGCGAGGTCACGATGTTGCGGCCAGCCCAACGGCGGCGGTTGTTCTTTGTTCTGTTGTCCCCCGTCTTGCGCACGATGGAGGCCCATGCGGCATTTCTTAACAACGTGAACGCGATCGTGAATATCAAAGACCTCGATGAGGTGCTGCCGGTTTTGGAGCACGCCTTGCGGGACTACAACGAACTCTACAAGGAGTTTAATGCTGCGCTGAATGTTGGAGCACTGTGATTGACTATTCCAACCTGGAACACTGAAGGGGCTCACCTTGGGCCCCTCTTTTGTTTCGCCAGGTTCATTTCCAACTGTCCAGCATTTGGGTAATTTGATAGTCTTAATACTTTCGATGATCTTCAACCCGGAACTTCAACCATGTCATCCAAGCCAGTAGTTGAAACCGAAAGCCTCGCGCGGGCGACCGTCGCCGTCCATGGAGGAGAGCGACCTGAAGAGCAGCCGTTCGGCGCCGTCGTTTCGCCAGTTTTCCACTCGGCCACCTACAGTTTTCAGAGCTTCGACGAGATGCGGCGTTATGCTCGAGGAGAACTGCCCGAGGCTTACTTTTACTCGCGTTATGCCAACCCGACAGTTGCTGAAGTAGAAAGAAAGATCGCGCAACTCGAAGGCGCGGCGGCATGCGTTGTCACTTCATCGGGATCAGCCGCGACTTTTTGCTCGCTCGTCGCCTTGTGTGAAGCCGGTGACCAGGTTATCGCCTGTGATTCAGTCTATGGTGGCACGGTTAAGTTGTTGACCAAAGTTTTGCCTAAGTTCGGCATCACGAGTCGCTTTATTGGTCTACACGAGGTTGCGCAACTGCCTGCGTTGGTGGACGGAAAAACGAAGGTGTTTTGGTTTGAAACGCCTGCCAATCCCATCAATCGGTTGGTCGATTTGGATCAGGCCGCGGCGGCAGCTCGCAAAGCCAAAGTCACATCTGTGGTCGACAACACCTTTGCCACGCCCATCCTACAGAGACCTATTACCCACGGCATCGATGCGGTCATGCACAGCGCGACAAAGTATCTGGGCGGCCATTCGGATCTAACCGCGGGCGCCGTTGCCGGAACTAAAGAGTTCATTGACCGCGTGCGTGCGGTAGCGGTAGCAGTCGGGGCGACTCTGGATCCGGCGGCAGCCTTTCTCCTGTCGCGTGGAATTAGAACTCTCGACGTACGAGTGCGAGCAACGTGTGACAATGCCATGAGGTTAGCCCAGGCGTTGACGAGGCACCCGCGCGTGGCGCGCGTTTATTACCCCGGCTTGCCCGAAGATCCTAGTCACGAGTTGGCCCAGCGCCAGATGAGCGCATTTGGGGGCATTGTGGCAATTGACCTGGTCGGCGGCGAAGCTGAAGCTGAAAGATTGTTCGACTCGTTTCAACTGGTAAGGACCGCACCGTCCCTCGGTGGAGTTGAAACTCTTGTGAGTTATCCGGTCTATTCGTCGCACGCGGGTTTCTCAGCTGAACAACTGCGCGCGGCGGGAGTATCAGCAGCGACAGTTCGCTTTGCTGTTGGTATCGAGGCAGCAGACGACATCATCGCCGATATCACGCAGGCGCTCGACAAGATCTAATTGGCAATGGGTGAAATTGAAATAACAGCCAGCAGGACTCATTCGGGAGCAGCGCATGCTCACGCCGGTCATAGTCATGGTCGCGCTTCAGAGAGCAGGCGCAAACTGAAGATGGTCCTGGTGCTGACTGCGATCTACATGGTTGCTGAAGTAGTCGGTGGCTGGTTGACCGGTTCTCTCGCGCTACTCGCCGATGCGGGCCACATGTTGACTGATGTCGCGGCTCTGACTTTGGCGCTGACTGCCGCTTGGTTTAGTTCCCGCCCGGCAACTTCTAATAAGACTTTCGGTTATCACCGTCTGGAGATCCTAGCGGCGTTAGTGAATGGCGTGGCGTTGGTTGTGATCTCGATCCTGATTCTTTACGAGGCTTACCAGCGGTGGTCGGCTCCTCCAGTGGTGCGGGGCAGCCTGGTGATGGTAGTTGCCACAGGGGGATTGGCAATCAATTTGATTAGCGCGTGGATCCTGCATGGGCGACATGAAATCGACCTCAACATGCGTGGGGCCTGGTTGCACGTGCTCAGCGATGCGCTCGGCTCCCTGGGAGCAATTATCGCCGGCGCCTTGATGTGGCTATATGGTTGGTACGCAGCCGACGCGTTGTTCAGCGCCCTGATAGGAATTTTGATCGTTTGGAGCTCGTGGCGGCTAATTCGCGAATCCACAAACGTCCTCCTCGAGGGCACGCCCGCCCACATTAACCTTGCCGCCGTTGAAGATTCGATTTTGCACACGGATGGAGTTGCTAATGTTCACGACTTGCACGTGTGGACAATTACTTCGGGACGTGAGGCTCTCAGTGCTCACGTAATACACGCCTATGAGGTCTCGCAGCCGGAGCTGCTAAAGGAACTACGAGCCAAGCTATATGATCGGTTTGGTGTGGATCACTTGACGATTCAGATGGAGACTCCGGACTTTGAAGACGAAACGTATCACTTTTGTCATGCAGGTACGGCCTGCTTTCGATCTGAAGCGCAACGGTAGCCGCTCGAGTTATAACGGACGCGAAGCGGAGGCCTCGCGCTCTCAAACTAAGTCTCAAAAGAATTCCCGGAACAAGCCCTAAATCAAAAGCCAAAGATCGAAGTCACAAGACCAAACTTTGGAAATCAACCTGCTACTAACGCTTGATCTTCGCGAACAAGCCGCGTTGCAATCCGCGCTTGTTACTCACGGCGCACCCGATGCTCTCGTGACGCTGGCGTTAACCGGGGCCTGTCGCATTTCCTCGGCCGCTGAGGCACGGCACCTCCGCGAATGGCTTGCAGCAGCGCGCACTGCGGGGGAAACCGATTTCGCTTCGCTTCAGGTAATCGAGCGAGCGCTAATCACTTTTGGACTCTAGGCAGTTAACGTCCTGGTTTCGAGAACGGATTGCTAGCTATGCAGGAGATGCAACTGGCTTATGGCTCCACCACGATCAATCTAGCATTTCCAGAAGACCGGTTCGAAGTACTCACTGCCAATGTCTCGCCGCGGCCACCACTGACTGATCTTGAGATTGGACAGGCGTTCGATTCTCCAATCGAATCAGCTCCATTGGAAGAATTGCTGTCGCCAGGCGATACAGTGTTGATTGTGGTATCGGATGCCACGCGCGCGACAGCCAGCGCGCAGTTGGTCAATCTCTTGGTGCGCCGCATTATTCAACAAGGAATCTCGCCGACTGACATTACAATCATCTTTGCCACCGGAATTCATCGTCCCACAACCGCAGCAGAAAAACAGGAGCTGCTAACGCCTTTCATCGCCCAGCGGATAAAAGTCACTGATCACGACGCCTTTGATAAAAATCAGCTGGTGCTCTTAGGCAAAACCGAACGCGGCACACCTGTCGAGGTGAATCGCAGATTAACTGATTCGACACACGTTATTCTCACCGGCGGTATTGGCTTTCATTACTTCGCGGGTTTCACGGGAGGACGCAAATCGATCTGTCCCGGACTCGCGTCAGCGCGCACTATTGAAGCGACTCATTTGCTAGCGCTCGACTTTGAGCGCGGCGGCAGGCGTGCGGGAGTAGGCACGGGACTGCTTGATGGCAACGCTGTTCATGAAGAGTGCGAACGGGTCGCGGCGCTGATCGCTCCGGTGTTCAGCCTAAACGCAATTGTTGACGAGCGAGGTCGCGCTACCGAGGTCTATGCCGGGCACTGGCGCGCCGCTCATCGGCAAGCTTGTGATCAGTATCTTCAGGCGCACTCAACGAGCCCTGCGGAAAGGCGAGATTTCGTGGTCGCGAGTTGTGGCGGCTACCCATACGACCTTAATTTAATTCAAGCGCACAAGACTCTTGATATGGCCGCAAGGGCATGCAAAGACGGGGGCACAATCGTCTTGCTCGCGGAGTGCCGCGACGGGTTGGGTAGACCAGACTTTCTGAAATGGTTTGCAGCAGAGAGTGCAGCCGCTCTGGAGGATCGGCTGCGCGAATCGTATGAAGTGAACGGGCAAACGGCGTGGTCGCTCTTAATTAAAGCGGAAAGGTTTCACCTGGTTCTGGTTTCACAACTCCCAGATGAAGACGTGAGACGCATGAGAATGACGCCGCTGCGCTCACTTGCTGATGCCTTGTCACAGTTAGATCCGAGGGCGCGAGGGTTCATTCTGCCGCGCGGTGCCGCCTTGTTACCGATTCTGTCGAATTAGCTATACCTGTTGCTCCGCTAACGTCTGGGTACTAGAATCTGTTTGCCAGCCCGAAAAGTCCTGATCAGGAGAAAGCCAGTGAGACTTAAAAACGTTTTGATTGCGGTGGCGGTTTTATCGTTGAGCGTGATCAGCAGCACCGCTCAGGAATCAACTCAGAAC
>JBAPXA010000432.1:0-4487 GCA_049283975.1 Pyrinomonadaceae bacterium
TCCTTCTTTCAAAGGCGCGGAACTGTACACAAGCACGTCGGGCCGCGCCTCGATTTTGCGCTGGTCGAAGGAGCCGCCCTGAATGGCGTTGCCGGTGCAGCAAACATTCCCTCCGTAGGACGGCACCGGATTCATGGGATCGTAGTCAAACTTATCCGGGTTATCGGCGGCCGGCGCGGCAGCAACAAGAACGCCATCGCCGTCGAGCGTATTTGCCTTGCCGCCGCTCGACAGGAAAAAGCTCAGCGGCTGCGCTCCGGCTGGTGGCCACGTGTCTGAGGTCTGCCACTTGTTGCTGCCCATCGTGAAGTAGCGCACCTTCGGCATCGTTTCCAGAATGCGGTTGTTTGCGCCCTTGAGAAAGTGATCAAACCAGGCGTAGGTCAGCTCGTCGTAGTTGAGCCTCGCGTCTCCCATGCTGCGCTCTCCGACTACTGTATTCTCCGTCGCGCGCTTGTAAGCGCAGTGGAGCGTGGGCGCGATCACGGCGTATTGCTGGTTGGCGATCTCAGGCCGCGCGGTTTTTCGCACGTGATTGTAGGCGGCCAGATTGGGCCCTACGGAAACGTCGTACCAGGACATGAACCAGAAGCCCGGAATGTTGATCTTCATGTTGTCGTGCCACAGGCCGCCCTTGTACCAGGCGGGATCATTTGGCGCGCGGCTAATCATCGAACCCCCCGTCGCTACAGGCATCTTGTCGGCAAAGATTCCATGCGGTCCGTCCACGGCCTTGTAGATGTCCTTGACGGGTAGGTGACGCAGCTCGGTGGACCAATCAACAGGTGGCAACTGCTGAGCCAGGTCAAACGACTTCGACGCGCGAATCAAATCCTCCTGCGATGTGTTGGGCGGAAACATCGGCCGCACCTGGTTCTGCTCACCATAGAGCCAGGCGATGAAGAGCATCTGCACCGCGCCGCCACGATACCAGTTCCCCTGTTCGTAATAAGGAGCCACTCGTCCCACACCGGCGCCGAACCCCTGCGCAATCATGGTGGTGAACGCAGGATTACCCTGCGCCGCGACCGCCAGCTGCCATTCGGCCGTCGAGGAGCATCCAATCGTGCCAACCTTGCCGTTAGACCAGGGCTGTTTGGCCATCCACGTGAGTGCGTCATCGCCGTCGGTAAGCGGCGGGCCGAGAATGTCGTAGTTTCCTTCTGAGAAAAAGTGGCCGCGCTCGTTCATGGTGACATGGGCGTAACCGCGCTTGACTGCCTCCAGCGGGGTTGTCATATCACGCGGCAGTCCGTTGCGTACGTCCCAGAAATTGAAGTTGTAGGGCGTGCGCACAAAAATCGCCGGGTATTTCCTGGACTGATCTTTCGGGCGATAGACGTCCGCTGCCATGCGCTTGCCGTCGCGCATCGGAACCATCAGCTTGCGCTCGACTATCGCAATTGACTGTAGTTCTTTCTCGAGCGCGTTTCTTTGAGCGATCACTTCCGGAGTGAGCGCGCCACCGCGCCCCTGAGAGTGAACGATTTGATTGGGTCCGGTTTGAATTGCTAAGCCGAATCCGGCTACAGCAAGGATCAGAATCCAGAGAATTTTGTTTCGCATGCGCATGCTCCTTGGGAAAGTAAACCGGCGTTTCGGAAGCTATCCCCTACATTTGAACTCGTGACTAACTGAAAACTATCACGAAATACTGTCTGAGCAGTTACTTAAACCCCTGAACGATAACCCCTCACAACATCCTACCCAACCGCTCCATCGGCGACCGCAGTGATCGTTTGGTCTTCAGTAGATCGGACCAGAGATCACCGACGTTTGCGATGCGTTGGGCCATGTTGCGAATCGTGAAACTTCCTGGCGATACCTCACCGCGTTCTACTTCCTCCCAGGTGCAGGGCGCTGAAACTGTCGCGCCTCGTCTTGCACGAACTGTATAGGCAGCGGCGAACGTGGCGCTGTAATCGTTGCGACCGGTGTCGACGAGAATGCAGCCTCCGCGATCCACTTTGTGAAACTCGCGCGTGAGATTTTCCGGATCACGCGCCACCAGTAACTTACCGACCTGATGAGCGAAGCGGGCAACTATGGGAAAGCCTGCTTTCCCGTCAAGTGGCACTGCTATGTGAAATCCTTTCGACCCGGTGGTTTTGATCCAACTTGGAAGGCCCAACTCCTTGAGTAGCGCACGCAGGCCCAGCGCTGCTCTGCACAACACGTCCAGATCGTCGCGAGATGGATCGAGATCAAAGACGCAGATGTCAGGCTTGTAGAGGTTCGGGGCACGCGAGGGCCACACGTGAATCGTGATGCTGTTCTGGTTCGCGAGCCACAACAGCGATCGCGTGTCGGTCACAATCGGATGATTGACCACCCCCTCGTTCTTTGGAACCTCGACGCGCTTCAGCCACTCGGGAAATCCTTTTGAAACGTCCTTCTGAAAGAAACCGGGCGCGCCTATGCCGCGGTGATAACGCTCCATCGTCACGGGCCGACGCCGGATGTGAGGCAGCATCACAGGCGCAATCGCTTCGTAGTACGACGCGAGTTCTCCCTTCGTTATGCCGTCGTCGGGAAAGAGGACTTTATCTGGATGACTAATCACTCACGATCTCCTCGTTTCGGTTATCTGACGGTTGACGCAAGCTGAAGAGCCTCTTGCAAAACTCAACGTCTCATTCTCCCCAAGCTTCAGCTTGGGGGTCAGGGCCGCATGGGAATCTTCGAACCGTTTTAACGGTTTCCGAAAGATTCGAGAGTTCTATCTAAACCGTTGAAACGGTTAACTACTTTTCCGAGTCGCCCCTTACCCCAAGCTGAAGCTTGGGGAGCATGGAGACTTTGAGTGTTGCAAGAGCCTGTGAAGCATGTCGGACATTAGATCATCGGCGGGATCACCTGTCCGATTCTCTTGACTTCACGTATGATTCGTCGCATTCAATTGCTGGAGCTAACAAGATGAGCGATCGCAAATACAATCAGCGCGGTTATATGCAAAGCGATCGCGAGCCCGAGCGATCAAAGTCGGAATCAAAGCCGCAATCAAAGCCCCCGGATCGTGAGGGCCCGCGCTCGCCACGCATGATGGCATTTGGCGAGGCGTCGAAGTGCACCGCGTGCGGAGAAAAGGCTCCGCCGAACATCAACTTCGACAGCTCTTGCGCAAAGTGCAAGGCTGATCTCCATAGCTGCCGTCAGTGCACATATTTCGATCCGGGCGCGCGCCTGGAGTGTACAAAGCCGATTCCCGCGCGGATAGTGAACAAACACGCGTGCAACACGTGCGAACTGTTCGCGGCGCGAATTGTAGTCGAGCGCCAAACTTCCTCAGGCCCGCCGACGGGTGCTCGTGACGCGTTCGCCAAACTGTTTAAGAAGTGAAATGCCTCGGATGTTGCTGCGGCCATCGCAAGGGTGAGTCAGGACCACTAATCACTCCTTCACAACCTCACGTGCATCCTTGTCTGTGCGGACGCCGAGCAAGCGCGGGTGGCGCAACTTTCCATGGACCGTCCATTCAATAAAACCCACCTGGACCACGATCTTTGGCTTGACCCAGTGCGCGCGAACACGCGGCAGTCCGACACTCTTCGTAAACGGCGGCTTAGGAATCTCGATCTTGTCGAGTTGCTCGCGGAGTTCGAGTAGCAGTTTGGTGTCAAAGCCAGTTCCGATCTTGCCGGCGAAGACGAAGTCATCCTTCTCGAAGTAACCAACCAGCAGGGCTCCCAATCCCACACGCTTGCCTTGTGGATCTGTGAATCCGCCGACAACGAGTTCCTGGGCCAGCTCGCATTTCATTTTCAACCAGTGTGGCGAGCGACGATGTTCGTAAGGTGAACCGCGTCGTTTCGCAATCACGCCTTCCCAGCCTTCGCGAGCCGCGCGCTGCCATGGGAACTCACCGGGCAACTCATCCGAAAGTGTTTTCACGCGATAGAGCGGCGGCTTCAGCGGCAACTTACTCAAAATTTCAAGTCGCGCTTCGAGCGGCAACGAAGTTAGATTGCGTCCATCGAGCCACATGCAATCGAACACGTGATACTTAAGCGGGGCGCCGCCCCAGGTGATCTCGCCATCGAGAATTAACTGAGTTGCGGGAAGACTCTTTACTGCGTCGGCGATGGCGGGAATGTTTTTAGGAAGCCGGTTGCGCGAAAACAGTTTGACGTCCTTGCCGTTTTTGTAGGCGAGCAGTCGGATGCCGTCAAACTTTTGTTCGAAGAGCCACTCGTCTCCCGTGAAGCGATCTTGGGTGAGAGTGGCTGCCATTGGTACGAGCCATTCGGGAAACGATTGATTGTCAGTTTTAGATTGCTGACGCGGCATTGGTGTCAATCGTTGCGACTGATTTATAGCTGGCGTTCATAACTTCAACTTGAATTCGCGGAGTGATCATAACAGGACACGTGCCGGGAATTTAGTCCGGATGGGAGGGTGAGTCGGCGCAGGAAAAGAACGCTGAAAGCGTTGGCTAATTCCAGCCCAGGGTTGCTCCAACCCTGGGTTCAAGAATGCCCAAGAGACTC
>JBAPXA010000433.1:0-11147 GCA_049283975.1 Pyrinomonadaceae bacterium
CCTTGGCGACTTGGCGGTTTCAGTTTTTCCAATGACAAATGAAAATCGGAAAATGATATGTGGAAAATCGTACCCCTCTCTGGGCCGCCGACTTGAGACATGAGTCTTGCGAGTGCTATATTCCAAGCTGGAACTTCACAAACAATTCTAATTAACCCGTGCAAGCCCCGTGGCTTGAGATTCTGGAGGTAATCCCTTATGGGAAGCGACGACTATCGACAAGATCGGGGTGACAGCGTCTCCACCCGTCTTACTTATTTACTAATTGGCGGCGGTATCGGAGCGGTGATCGCTCTGCTTTTTGCCCCTAAATCCGGACAGGAACTGCGTGAAGACATTGCCGACGCAACTCGAAAAGGCATTGACCGTTCACGCGAAGCTGCCCAACAACTAGGCGAGCGGGCGGGCGAGTACTACGAAACCGGCCGGGAACGCGCGGCGGAACTCTATTCGACTGCTTCTGAGCGCGTCGGCGATGCGGCGCGAACAGCGCGTGACACTGCCTCCGATCTCGCACGCACTGCCCGTGAAACTGCGGCGCGCCAAACCGGAACTGTGGCGGCGGCTATCGATGCCGGCAAGAAAGCGTATCAGGAAGAAAAGCGCAAGACTGAAATGTCTGGTCGCATCGACGCTGCCCCGAAGTACGACGAGAAAGCGAACTGAGGAATTGGCGATTGTTGATTGCCGATTGACGATTGGAAGAAATCGGCAATTGGCAATTGGCAATCGGAAATCTCGGTAAGGACCGAAAACAACAACGCCCATGACCTTAGCGCTTCAATTCAATACCCAAGACCCCATGTTCTGGGTAATGGTCGTTATTGCTCTGTCGTTTATCATCATGGCGATCGCGATGGTTTCGATCGCCGTGTTTGTCAGCCGCGCCGTCAAATCGGTGAATCGGTTGGAAGAAAAGCTCGAACCGCTAATCGAGAAGGTTACGGTGGTCAGTGAACAGGGCAAACAGATCGCGGTCCAGGGCAAGCACATTGCCGAACAAATCACCGCGGTCTCAAGCCATCTTTCCACCGCAACGATGCATTTCTCTGAGTCGCTGGCAATTTTGAAAGACGAGGTTGGCGAGCTGAAACAGGTCCTCAGTCATGGCGCGCGCGAAGCACGAGACAAAGTCGAGCTCGTCAGCAACACTATCGACCGCACACATCGGCAAGTTACCACCACGACCGATTTTATTCAGTCGAAGGTGATAGAGCCGGCGCGCGAGCTGGCCGCAATTATGGCGGGCTTCCGCCGCGGTCTCGAAGTACTCGTAGCTCCCGCGCCGAAGCCCGTTAATCAAATCTACGGAGAAGATGAGATGTTCATCGGCTGAATTCGGTCTCGCTCGTTCACTCGAACCCGAACCATCGCGTCCTCCGGGAGCTGGTTCGGGTTTTTACTTGCTCGTGGTTTTGGCCGGCACACTTCCAGCATCTGAGATCTGATATCTCAGATTTGAGATCTGAAGATCTGACATCAGATTGGAGATCTGACATCTCAAATTTGAGATCTCAGTGTTAGTATTAATGATTCTTACGCCCTAAAAGCTTATGTCTACCGACACCCTTGACCTGAAAAAGACAGTCAATCTCCCCAAAACCGGCTTCGCGCAAAAGGCGAATCTGGCGCAAAACGAGCCGGCGCGTCTCAAGAAATGGACGGAGCTGAAGCTGTACGACCTGATCCGTCAGGATCGCGCCTGCGCCGAGAAGTTTATCCTTCACGACGGACCGCCTTACGCCAACGCCGACATTCATTTGGGCACCGCCCTGAACAAGATTTTGAAAGACTTCATCGTCAAGTCGCGCACGATGATGGGCTTCGATGCGCCCTACGTTCCCGGATACGACTGCCATGGTCTGCCGATCGAGCTCTACGTCGATCGCAAGCTCGGCGCGAAGAAAGCCAACATGCCACCGGTTGCCATCCGCCGTGCCTGCCGCGAGCATGCTTCGGAAGCCCTCAAGCGACAGACCCGCGACTTTCAGCGGCTCGGCATCTTCGGTGAATGGGACAATCCGTATCTGACGATGTCGAATCATTATGAGGCGGAGACGGCCCGCTTGTTCGGCCGCTTTGTCGAGCGCGGTTACGTCTACAAAGGCGCGCGGCCAGTCTACTGGTGCATCCACGATCAAACCGCACTCGCCGAAGCTGAGGTTGAGTATCAGCAACACTCCAGTCCTTCGGTCTACGTCAAATTTCCTTTGCGCAGCGATCCGGCGTCGATCGATCCAGCGCTTGCCGGACGTAAGGTTTTTGTTTTGATCTGGACGACTACGCCCTGGACACTCCCGGCTAACCTGGGAATTGCCGTCCATCCAGATTTCGAGTACTCCGCGTTTGTACATGGTGATGAGGTTTTTATTGTTGCCAGTGAACTACTGGAGTCGGTTGCAGAGAAATGTGGACTGGCAGCCACTGACGCCGAGCCGCTTCAAGTGCTGGCGCGCTTTCCGGGCGCGAAGCTTGATCGCCTCGAGTGTGGTCACGCCTGGCTGGATCGTCCTTCCCTGCTAATGGTGGGAGATCACGTAACGCTCGGAGGCGAAGCCGACGCGGAAGTGGAGCTGGACGTACGCGAGGCCCGCGATACTAAGAAGACCGGCAAATCGGGAACGGGTTGCGTCCATACTGCTCCTGGTCACGGGCACGACGACTTTGTACTTGGTAAGAGCTACGGTCTCGAAATCTATTGTCCCGTAGATAACTCCGGACACTTCACACCTGAAGTTGAACATTTCGCAGGTCAGAGCGTCTTTGAAGCAAACCCGCGAATTGTTGAGTTCATGCGCGACCGCGGCGTTTTGCTCTTCACTGAAACCTACGAACACCGCTATCCACACTGCTGGCGCTGCAAGAACCCAGTCATCTTTCGCGCCACACCGCAGTGGTTCATATCAATGGACCGTGCTGGCGGGCCAGTTGTGGAACGCGATGAGGATGGCCGTGACCGCAGCAATTTCACCGATAACTTTTCCGACGAGAGTGCTTCAGGCGCCAACTCGTTGCGCGCCGCGGCGCTTTCAGAAATTGAGCGCGTGCAGTGGCTGCCCGCCTGGGGCGTGGATCGCATGCGCAACATGTTCAAGGGCCGGCCGGATTGGTGCGTTTCCCGGCAGCGGATCTGGGGCGTCTCAATTCCTGTTTTCTACTGTGCGAAGTGTAATGAGGCTGTGGCCGATCCGCAGATCATCAATCGGGTAGCGGACGTGTTTGAGAAAGAGTCGGCGGATGCCTGGTACACGCGCACCGCGAGCGAACTGCTACCGGAAGGCTATAAGTGTGGCAAGTGTGGCGGCCAGGATTGGACGAAAGAGACTGACATCCTCGATGTCTGGTTTGACAGTGGCTCGTCTTCAATCGCTGTGCTGGAGTCTCGGCCTGAATTGCGCTGGCCCGCAGACGTCTATATCGAAGGTGGCGACCAGTTTCGCGGTTGGTTTAATTCATCTTTGATGATCGGACTCGCAGTCCACAATCGAGCACCCTACAAGACAGTCCTGACGCACGGGTGGACCGTTGACGCGCAAGGCAAGGCGATGCACAAGTCGGCCGGCAATGCGGTGCCGCCCGATGAGGTGATCAAGGAATCAGGTGCCGAGATTCTGCGGCTGTGGTGCGCTTCTTCAAACTACTTCGACGACATGCGCTGCTCGGCAGAAATCCTGCAGCGTGTCACCGACGGCTATCGCAAGCTCCGCAACACTGCGCGTTTCGCCCTCGGCAATCTGCATGGGTTCGATCCCGAGCGCGATACGGTGGCAGAGATTGACATGCTCGAGATCGACCGTTGGGCCCTGGCCGAACTTGATGCTGTAATTCGCAAAGTACGGCAGGCTTACGACGCATACGAGTTTCACGCTGTCTATCACGCGCTTTACAATTTTTGTACGGTGGCCCTTTCGGCGCGTTACTTCGACATCATCAAGGATCGCCTTTATACGTTTGCACCACGCAGCCAGGCACGACGTTCAGCACAAACCGCGCTCTACCAAATCGCGGACGCTCTTGCCAGGTTGCTGTCACCGATCCTGGCTTTCACTGCAGACGAGATTTGGGAAAACTTGCCGGCCAGCGCCGCAGGGCGACCGGTGTCGGTCCATCTTGCGACTTTCCCGGAAGCGCGTCAGGAGGCAGATGATGAGCGCTTTGCGAAGTGGGAACGGATGTTTGAAATCCGTGAGGATGTACTGCGTGCTTTGGAAGAGGCTCGCATCGCCAAACACATTGGTAGTTCCCTCGAGGCGCGTGTGGAAATCTCTGCTTCTGGCGCCACGTTTGATCTCCTAGAACATTACCGCGCCGACCTGCGTTACTTGTTTATCGTTTCCCAGGTGGAAGTCTTGCGCGCGGAAACCGGCGCGAATGATGTCAGCATCAAGATTCTTGCTGCCGAAGGTGACAAGTGCGAGCGCTGTTGGAACTATTCCACCCACGTGGGTGAGTCGGCGCAGTACCCAACTGTCTGTGAACGTTGTGTGGCCGCACTTGAAGAGATTGAGCAGGATGCTTAATGGGATCGCGGGCGTCCCGCCCGCAATGAACTGCGCATGACTGGGAACGCGATCCAGTAATGAGTGAAGCTCGGATTACAGAAACTCCTGCAACGCGAGCCGGTTGGCGCGCCGGCTATTTGCTTGCCGCTTTCGGCATCTACATGGTCGATCAGGTTAGCAAGGCCTGGGCAGTCAAGTGGCTTCGCAGTGGGCAAGACATTCCGCTAATCCGTGGCTTCCTGGATCTCGTATACACCGAGAATCCCGGCATCGCCTTTGGTCAATTGCAGGAGGGTGGCTCCCTCGGACGTTGGTTTTTCGTGGTGCTGGCCGTCGCGGCGGCGGTGGCCGTGGTCTTTTACTTTCTACGAACGGCGCGGAGCGACGATCGTCACCTGGGAGCGTGCGCCCTGCTGTTGGCGGGTATTACTGGAAATCTTACTGACCGCATTCGTTTTGGTTATGTGATCGATTTCATCTCCGCGCACGCCGGCAGTTATCATTGGCCAGTCTTCAATGTTGCCGACGCCAGCATTTGCGTGGGAGCCTTATTGCTCGCATACGATTTGGTCATTAGCAGTCGAAAGGATAGAAGCGCTCAGAAAGAGCAGACGGCGGAAGTCAGTAGGCAGTAGGCAGTTGGCAGGAGCAGGAGCAGGAGCAGACGGCAGTTTGGCAGTGGGTGTTGAGTAGCTATCGGCAATCGGCAATCGGCAATCGCCAATCGGCAAATACCACATGTATCCAGAACTTTTTCGCATCGGTAGTTTTCCCATCAACACGTACGGCGTGTTTCTGGCGCTCGCGTTTCTCGGCGCCATCATGATCACAGTGCGACTGGGCGCGCGCGATGGTTTGCCGCGTGAACGCATTTACGATCTTAGCTTGTGGATGCTTCTGGCCGGATTAATCGGCTCCAAGATCCTGATGTTTTGGGTTGAGCCGGAATATCGTGAACACCCCTGGCAACTTCTCTCGCTCGATTTTCTCCGCTCGGGCGGGGTCTTCTATGGGGGACTAATCGGAGCAGTCGTCGCCGGCTACCTCCTGATGAAGCGGTACAAATTGCCCTGGTGGAAGACGGCGGACGCGTGTGCTCCCGGTATTGCACTCGGAAACTTTTTCGGACGCCAGGGTTGCTTTGCGGCCGGCTGCTGTTGGGGCAAGCCCACGACTTTGCCCTGGGGCGTGCAGTTTACCGAACTCGGTCATCGCATTACTGGAGTGCCTATTGATGTGCACTTACATCCGGTGCAACTCTACGAATCGTTTGCCATGCTGATCGTGTTTTTCTTTCTGTTATGGCTTCATAAGCGCAAACGCTTTAGCGGGCAAGTCATTCTCGCCTACGCGCTGCTCTATTCCGTCGTTCGCTTTGCAGTCGAGTTTGTACGCGACGATCCGCGCGGCGATCTGTTAGGTTTAACAACACTGACTGGTCTCTCCACTTCGCAAATGATTAGTCTCATCGTGGTGGTGAGTGCCCTAATCGCTTTTGTTATTCGCTTCCGCAGATCGGGACGCCTGGCAAAAGGTGACCGCATCGCGTCGCCAACTGCGGCGCGCGCCTAATCCCTAAATATTCTGACATCATAACCAGCACAGCTCTTCAATCATGAAAAGAACGAAACAACTAACTCTACTAACAGGCAGCGCTCTGACAATTCTTAGCTTTTGCCTCGCGTCCGCTTACACAAAACCAACTACAACCACAGCTGTGGTTGTGGCGCCGGTAGAAAGACATTTGGGCAACATTACCCAACTGACCTTTGGGGGCGAGAACGCCGAAGCCTATTTTTCTGCTGATGGCCGGCGTCTCATTTTTCAGTCCACCCGCGACGCTCACGCCTGCGATCAGATTTTTACGATGAACGTCGATGGCTCAAACGTGAAAATGGTTTCCACGGGCACTGGCCGCACAACTTGTTCTTACTTCTTCCCGAATCTGGGACGCATTCTTTACTCGTCAACGCATCTGGGCAGCAAAGAATGTCCGCCGCGACCGGACTTTTCGCAGGGCTATGTCTGGGCGATTTACCCGACGTATGACATTTTCACTGCTCGTCCCAACGGCTCAGAGTTAAAACAACTGACACAGACTCCGGGCTACGACGCCGAAGCGACCATTTCCACTTCCGGCAAGAAGATCGTTTTCACTTCGACGCGCGACGGCGATCTGGACATTTATTCAATGGACGCTAACGGCCGCAACGTGCGCCGCTTGACGAATGAGATTGGCTACGATGGCGGACCTTTCTATTCTCGTGACGGGAAGCAGATTGTCTATCGCGCTTACCACCCGCAAAGCGAGAAGGACAAGACAGACTACCTAAATCTGCTGAAGGCAAACTTGATTCGGCCGACGACGCTGGAGATCTGGGTCATGAATGCCGACGGCTCAAACAAACGGCAGATTACGCGCAATGGAAAAGCCAACTTCGCTCCCTATTTCTTTCCCGATGGTAAACGGATCATCTTTGCTTCCAACATGGACGATCCCAAAGGACGCAACTTTGATCTCTACGTGATCAATGTTGACGGCTCCGGCCTGGAACGCATCACAGACAACGATACCTTTGATGGGTTCCCGATGTTTTCACCGGACGGCAAAAAACTGGTGTTCGCTTCGAACCGCAACGCTAAGGAACGCGGCGAGACGAATGTTTTCATCGCTGACTGGGCGGAATAAAAAGTCTCGAGTTTCGCGTTTCAGGTTTCGAGTTTCAGATTGGTCATGAATTCAAGTACGCGAATGTTTCGCAAGTGAGCAACGTTCAGTCCGGAAGGCGGGCTTGCCCCGCTCTGTCACAGCAGTCAAGCTGTAAGGAATAAAATCATGAGTATGAGAACTACAAAAACCAGGATTTCAATTCGCAGTTTCCTGGTCATAACCCTCTTAGCGACCATTTCCGCTACCGTTCTCTCCCAGGAGACAGGTTCACAACAAGCTCCAATCGCGGAGCGACTGCGAACGCATGTTACTTATCTCGCTGCCGACAAACTGGAAGGACGACGCACTGGCACAACGGGGGCGACGGCAGCAGCCAATTACATCGCCGCTGAATTCGCACGCCTGGGGCTAAAACCCGGCGCGCAACCTGCAGCCAAGAAGATAAAGAACAAATTTTTTCAACCGTTTCCTTATGTCGCGGGCGTCGAACTCGGCAAATGGAATGAGCTGATGTTTTCGTTTGCTCCGAACCCGAATGCCAAACCGGCTCCGAAAGTCTCAGCAAATCAAACGGGACTGCGGATCGGTGAAGACTGGATGCCGCTCGGGCTTTCTACCAACTCACGCGTAAATGCAGCAGGGCTGATTTTTGTGGGTTATGGCATAACTGCTTCCGAGTTGAAATACGATGACTATGCAGGTTCAAACGCGAGTGGAAACATTGCAATTATCTTTTCCGGAACGCCTGATGGTGATAATCCACACGGGCAATTTGCACGTTATGAAGATGTCCGCTGGAGGGCCATTGCTGCCCGCAACGCCGGAGCGAAAGCATTGATCGTGATAGCAAGTGAAGAAAAATTCACTGATGATCGCATGTCACGATTGAGGTATGACAACAGCGCAGGAGATGCGGGTTTGCCAGTGATCGCCCTTTCGCGTCAGGCAGCCATCAAGATCTTGGGTTTGTCAGATGATGCCGCTTTGCTCGCGCTTGAGCAGGAGGCGAAGAGTCGAGCAGCGGGCTCGCAAAAAAAGGTTGCAGATGGGGTTACGGCGATTGACTTGAAAGCTTACGCAGCCCGAGCCGGAGAGACTGTAACGCTCACAACCGACCTTGTGCGGCGTGAAGCAGAAGCAGCGAATGTCATAGGCATGCTGGAAGGCTCTGATCCAACACTAAAAAATGAAACCATAGTAATTGGCGCTCACTATGATCATCTCGGTCACGGCGGCGCTGGTAGCCTGGCGCCCAAGGAAGGCGAGATTCATCACGGCGCGGACGATAATGCGTCCGGTGTTGCGGGCGTACTCGAGCTGGCGCGTATCTTCTCAGTGCAAAATCCGCGGCCACGCCGCTCGATTGTGTTTGCAACTTTCAGCGGTGAAGAAGAAGGACTGCTCGGCTCAAACTACTACGTGAATCATCCGGTCGTGCCGCTCGCCAACACGGTGGCGATGATCAATATGGATATGATCGGGCGGATGAAGAACCGGTCACTCACGATCGGCGGGATGGGAACTGCTACGGAGTGGCCGGCACTCGTTGAGAACGCCAATCTGTTACAAGGCTTGACAGTGTCCACACCCCCAGGCAGCCAGCCCGCTGGCTCGCCCGTGGGAGCCGGCATGCCAATCGTGGTTGCGGCAAACGGACAACCCGTAGTCCACAGCGATCCTGCCAAGCAGTTCACTCTTATTCTCAACGCTGATGGCTATGGCCCGAGTGATCATTCTTCTTTTTATGCCAAGCAGGTGCCGGTGCTTTTCTTCTGGACTGGCACGCACGAGGACTATCACAAACCGTCAGACACGGCTGACAAGATCAACTACGAAGACGAATCGCGCATCCTCGGGGTCGTCGGAAAGATTGTTCGAAGTATTGATGCAGGCGATAAGCGACCGACCTACATGGTTGCCAAATCCGAAGCGACCGGACGTTCGACCGGATTTCGCGTATCGCTGGGCACTATTCCCAACTATTCGGATAGCGGTGACGGCCTGCTGCTTGATGGCGTGCGCGAAGATTCCCCCGCGGCAAAAGCGGGTTTGAAGGCCGGGGACCGGATCGTAAAACTCGCCGGTCGTGACGTGCGCAACGTTTATGACTATACCTACGTATTGGGCGAAATGAAGGCGGGCCAGGAATATGAAGTTGAAGTTGTGCGCGGAACCGAGCGACTAAAGTTAAAGCTGACTCCGGCAGCACGCAGATAACCAGATTGCCAATTGCCGATTGCCAATTCCGATTGGCGCTTCACTTAGCAGTCTCGTATTATCCTAACAACTAAATCTTAACGGTGTTTGTTTCAATTGGCGATCGACAGTTGTGAATTGGAAACGATTCCAATTGGCAATTGGCAATCGGCAATCGGCAATTTTGGAGGACTATGCCTAAGACAACTCCTATAACCGTCGCCAACGGCGACGGCATTGGGCCGGAGATCATGGCCGCCACACTCGAGATTCTTAAAGGCGCGGGCGCGGCGCTGGAAATCGAAATGATCGATATTGGCGAGAAGGTATACCTCGGCGGAAATAGTTCCGGAATCGAGCCGAGCTCCTGGGACTCTTTGCGCCGCACCAAAGTTTTTTTGAAGGCACCAATCACCACGCCGCAAGGCGGAGGCTTTAAGAGTCTCAACGTCACGGTCCGCAAAACGCTTGGTCTTTATGCCAACGTGCGCCCCTGCGTCTCGTATGATCCATTCGTCAAGACCAAACACCCGAAGATGGATGTGGTGATCGTCCGCGAGAATGAAGAGGATCTCTACGCCGGCATCGAACACCGGCAAACAGAGCAGGTGATGCAGTGTCTGAAACTCATTTCCCGGCCTGGTTCGGAGAAGATTGTTCGCTACGCGTTTGAGTATGCGCGCCGTAACAATCGCAAGAAGGTCACCTGCTTCACGAAAGACAACATCATGAAGCTGACTGACGGTCTGTTTCATAAAGTGTTCGACGAGATCGCGGCGCAGTACCCGGACATCGAAAACGAACACTGGATCGTCGACATTGGCGCCGCCAAACTTGCTGACACCCCCGAAGCGTTTGATGTTTTGGTAATGCCGAATCTCTACGGCGACGTCTTGTCGGATGTGGCGGCGCAGATTGCCGGCTCAGTGGGTTTAGCTGGTTCGGCAAATATCGGCGAGCACGTTTCAATGTTCGAAGCCATACACGGCTCAGCGCCGCGACGCGCTGGTCAGAATCTGGCAAACCCCTCCGGATTATTGCTCGGCGCCGTGATGATGCTGGTGCACATCGGGCAAACGGACATAGCCGAGCGCGTTCATAACGCCTGGTTACGCACCATCGAAGATGGCATCCACACCTACGATGTCTACAAAGAAGGCGTAAGCCGCGAGAAAGTCGGCACCAAAGAGTTTGCCGCGGCCGTGGTCGCGCGCGTGGGCCAATTGCCGCAAACGTTAAAAGCGGCAAAGTACCAGGCCGCGCCGGAGAGTGCGGAAGCAACGAAGAGCTCCGTGGCTGCGCCGGTGTCGAAGAAAGAACTCGTGGGAGTTGATGTGTTTCTTGATTGGACTAGAGGATCGGCAAATGAACTGGGCGAGTCGATAAAGAAGCTTGGAGACGATGAACTCAAACTCGAGATGATGAGCAATCGGGGCGTAAAAGTCTGGCCTGGTGGGCATGCGGAAACTTTCTGCTCGGATCATTGGCGTTGCCGTTTCTTGTCGGGAAAGAGCGACGGTTCAGTTTCGCATGATCAGATCGTGGCACTGCTCAATCGCGTCGCCGGCGCCGGCTTCGATTTCATCAAGACCGAAAACCTTTACAACTTTGATGGTGAACGCGGCTTCTCGCTCGATCAGGGAGCTTAGGGCGGGACGCGGGGACAGGGAGACGCGGGGAAAGGGAGACACGGAGATCCGGGGACGGGGGGACGTTGAGAACAATGACTACGAAAACGAAACACCGAACCAAACGTAAATCTTCCGGCTCCCCCCGTC
>JBAPXA010000434.1:0-7523 GCA_049283975.1 Pyrinomonadaceae bacterium
CCCATGAATCCCATGGTCGATGGGTGGATGGGTGACGACTGGTTTCATAACGGCGCGTTCCGGCAGCAAATGATGCCCTATATCTATCAGCAGCAGGGGACGCGTGATAATTCGGCCAAGTGGTGGACAACCCACTACGACGACTATGACATGTTTATGCAGGCTGGTTCAGCCGGTGAGTTGGGACGCCGACGCGGCCTCGAGCAGATGGGTTTCTGGCGCAAGATCCTCGAGCATCCAAACTACGACGCCTTTTGGCGCGATCAGGCAGTCGACAAGATTCTTGGAAAAGGACCGCTGAAAGTTCCTGTCATGTTGGTTCACAGTCTTTGGGATCAGGAAGACATTTACGGAGCTCCCGCCGTGTACAAAGCCATCGAACCGAAAGACACCGGCAACGACAAAGTGTTTATAGTGATGGGCCCCTGGCATCACGGCCAGGAAATTGGCGACGGGAATGCACTGGGCGCCTTGAAATTCAACAGCGACACGGCGCTGACATTCAGACGAGAAATTTTAGCTCCCTTTCTGGCGCAGTACCTGAAAGACGGCGCACCGAAGGCAGACGTTGCTCCAGTGATGGCGTTTGAAACAGGGACAAATTCCTGGAGGCGACTGCAGTCCTGGCCCGCCGGGTGTGATCGTGGCTGCACGATTAAGGCGACACCGCTCTATCTCAACGACGGGCTGAAGACCAGCTTTACGGCGCCGCGGGCTAACGATGCAGCGTATGAAGAATACATTTCGGACCCTGCCAAGCCTGTTCCGTTTCGTTCACGTCCAATCAAACCAGCGGGTGGGCCTTACTGGGCCCGTTGGCTGGTTGACGATCAGCGAGAAGCCTCCGGCCGGCCGGACGTACTGGCGTTTGTTTCCGACGTGCTCGATGCGCCGGTGAAGATCAGTGGCGAGCCAATCGCGAACCTGATCGCCTCCACTACTGGGACCGATTCGGACTGGGTGGTGAAGTTAATTGACGTCTATCCGGATGAAGTGGCCGGTCAGGAAGAGATGGGTGGTTATCAACTAATGGTTTCGGGCGATATTCTACGCGGGCGCTTCCGCGAGGGCTTTGAGACTGCCAAACCGATCGCTGCCAATCAGCCACTCCGCTATCGCTTCGCGCTGCCAACGGCCAATCATGTCTTTTTACCGGGGCACCGGATTATGGTGCAGATCCAGTCGAGCTGGTTCCCGCTCTACGATCGCAATCCACAAACTTTTGTTCCCAGTATCTTTTGGGCCAAGCCGGGAGATTATCGCAAGGCTAACCAGAGGATTTACCACTCCTCGAACCAAAGCAGCTTTATTGAGTTGCCGGTGGTCGCAATGAGGTGAGCAGCCGTTAGGCTTCGAAGATCTGGCTGACTTCTAAGCTGAGATCCGGGAGGACTGACGACTTAAAACTTTCGCCCTTGGCGTAGACGACGCCCTCGGCGAAAGTCTTTTCGGTTTGTTGCCGAACTTCAATTGTCTCTGAGGTTTCATCAACCAGCCAGAGTTCTTTAATGTCGAGTGCGGCATAAGTGTCGGCCTTGGTATTGCGATCGTAGATCGCCGAACCGGGCGAGATAACCTCGATCACCAGATCGGCGGTCGTGCGATGTTCGGGATCCAGGGCCGCTTCGGTCTCCGCCGAAACATAAAACAGGTCGGGCTCAAGGTAAGTATTAGCACTCGTCCATATCGCCGCCCGGGGAACATACAAGGTTCCAGGATGCCCGGTCGTAATTAGATACTCTGAAAGGATTCGGTTCAGTCTGCTGACAGCGTTGTCGTGAGTGTAGCCAGGAGGGGGTGTCATATAGAGGACTCCGGCAATGAGTTCGAGCTTGGAGTGATCGGGAGGTTCGGGCAGCGCCCAGAATTCTTCCAGGGTGTACGTCTTAACCAGAGGAGATGTGTTTACCCAAACCATATTGATTCTCCGGTGAGGATTGCGGCCTGCGAATCTGCGCCTATCTTAGAACAACGCCAGCAGTAGAAGGTAGTCTTCCCAATTCGCTTCTTAATATGCTCAATGCTCGAATTCTTGCGAGCGACTGAATAAACCCAATCAGCAATGCAATAGCCAAAGCATCTTTACCAAACTGCATCGTGCCGCTCGCGGACGCCGTATGCTTCGCGCAACTCAATGCCGCCGGGCAGCGTGCCTGAATAAGTGCCAAACCAGTGGAAATAATCGGAACGTATGACGAGGTAGTTGTCGTGTTGCTCGATGAGTTGCTCGGGCTGAAAGCTAAGTGTTCTTCCCTCTGCGAATGAGACGTTACTCAAGTCGTCGGCAAATCTATTCGGACCAACTTCCTGAGCGACTGCTTCAACCCAAATCGTACGTTCGCTGTTTGTTGGAGTATCGAAGAGACCTGTGATGGCGTTAAAAGCAACCAGCCTTCCCTGTTTATCCATCCCTGCGCCAGCGGCCCAGCGCCAATTGGTATGACGCTCGTGGTAACCAGCGTTGACGTCAACGAACATCACCCCTTGTACTTCCCGCCTCACAGTACCGTAACTCACAATTCCCTTGGCAGAACGCGAATAGTCCTTGTGTGACCAGATGTAGGCGTGGCCCGCCGGTCGATAGACTTCGAAGCTATTGGAACTATGGAAGGTCACATCGATTTCCACATCGCCGTCAATTACGTGAACCCGATCGGACTGTAGCTGGACCCTTGATCCGAATATGTGGGAGGCCTGCCGAAACTGTCCCGCAGACCGGTCCCAAACGCCCCAATACTCTTGCTTCAACGGTCCTACTTTTACCTGGGCCGCGCAAAATGAAAGCTCCTTGCTCCAGAAGGAAACGTAGTGCCAACTCTTGCGCAGTTGCCCGGAACGAAAGAGCGGCAAGTGCTGAGGCGGCAACGGCACACCCGTCGGGCGATCACTTCCATCACCGCGGTAGGGTTGGTCGATCAAGGACGAAGACATAGAGAGGATCATAACTGACTTTTAATAAAACCAATTATCTTTCTTCCGAGTTCTCTCAAGTATAAAACGCGATTACGGCTCCATTAGGAATGATCTAAGATTCTCAAATCAATTTAGTGGTCCGATTTCCTAGTACAATCTCATTCTCACCGCGGCTTTGGCCCGGTGCGCTCCGGTCCGAACGGAGACTCGAAGCCGTTGAAACGGCAATCACAGACTCGACTCACCAAGCAGTGTCACCTTGTTTGGGTTCCAAAAGCGCCGCAGGCGCGGCATTCAATAGCCGCGGCCGTAAGTTGTTCCCAATCTAGCGGTCGGTTACGCTCACTTTGAAGATGATCCGATGGGCGCAGATCCGCGCCGCTCTAACATTGCCTTTCTACCCTGGAAAGGAAGTCCGGCGGGCGGAGGCTATTCAACGGCACCTGATCTACTTAAGTTTTCCCAGGCGTTGCGCGCACATAAGTTTCTCAACAAGGAGTTCACCGACCTCGTCACTAGTCCAAAACTCCCTATGGCCGGATCACCACGCAAGGCAGACTACGGCTACGGTTTCACGAGCCAGACGGTTAGCGGCCGCGAGCTCCGTGGTCACGGCGGCGGCGGCGCCAACTCCGGAATCAATTCGATTCTGGAGATCTTCTGGAATGGCAGCTACACCGTAATTGTTCTCGGAAATTACGACTCGCCTGCGGCCGAGGATCTCGCTCACAAGATCTGCGAGTTCCTTGCACTGCAGCAATAGGAGAAATCTGCGGCGATCAGCAAACTCATAGATGCGGGGCGACGTATACACGTCGGGAGGAAATTATGTATTGCCAATCCTGCGGAATCGCAATCGGCCAGTCGATGAGGTTTTGCAATCGCTGCGGCACTTCGGTCGTTGTCCAAGACGTGGCTGAAACGCAAAGACTGGAAAAGCGCTTGGACAACTACCTCGACGGCTTGTTCTGGATCACGGCCATCGGAGTAGCGCTGACGGGTGGCGGGTTGTTGTTGCTAAAGAAGGCGGAATTTAGCGAGCGTTTTCTGCTGGCTTTCCTAATCCTCAGCGCAACAGCTTTTCTCGTAAATTTTTCGCTCAGCCTCTGGGTCGTCCGCGGCATTACCAAGAGTTCAAAACAAGAGAAAGCGCTGACGCCCCCCACGGCCGACACCAATGAGCTTGAGCCGCTGAGAAATCAACCGGCACTACAGCCCGCAGCTAGCGTGACTGAGAACACCACTCGGTCCTTCGAGCCGATCTATAACAAGCGAAATTCGAAATAGTTAACTATGATGCTTCCCGCATGACATCGTCACAAGAGACCGAAGACGGTCGGCCGTCTCATTACGAAATCGACTCCCGTTCCTCCCTGCTTCTTTTTTTCGTCGTGGTTGCACTCTTCATTGCCGCCAGAATCTGGCGCCTGACGGATTCTTGTCTCTGGTTCGACGAAATCTTTAGTATTCACGCAGCGCGTTACGACTGGAAGCAGATGCTTCAGTTCGTCGCTGCCGATCTAATTCATCCGCCACTCTTTTATGCCCTGCTCAAAATCTGGATCGCAATCGGCGGAGAGTCTTTGCTCTGGCTGCGCTTGTTGTCCGTGCTGCTTAGTGTCGCTGCGATTGTTCCGATCGTGCTGCTTTGCCGCGCCTTGAAATTGAATTCGTGGCAGACGAGCCTTGCGCTGGCTTTGCTCGCCGTCAATGGTTACCTGATCAAGTATGCCCAGGAAGTGCGAATGTACAGTTTGCTGTTCCTACTCACCTGCATTTCGCTTTGGTTGTTTGTGAGATTCGCCGCTTCAGCGAGCAGAGTGAGTCGCGTGCTGCCGGCGTTAACGTTAGTGAACTTACTGCTGGTGTACTCGCATTACTACGGCTGGGTCGTCGTCGTCGTTGAACTGTTCCTAATGTTGCTTTGGCGCCGTGAGCGGGTAGCTAAGTTTGCGTTAACAATTCTCGCGCTTGGCTTAAGTTACCTTCCCTGGCTCTACTTCATCACAATTTCAAGAGAGCCGGGTCGCGGATTATCTCAGAACATCGGCTGGGTCACACGGCCCGGGCTGGGCGAGCTGGCGCAGTTCTTTTCGCTGTTGAATACCCCCTTCTTTTTCCGGCAGAGTTCGGCAGGCTCGCTCTACGACATTTGGAGCGTCTGTCTTTCGCTAATTGTTTTTGGTGTGCCGTTAGCGATCCTGATCTGGCGGAAGTTAAAGGTCGAGCGGAATGAAGGGCCCGAGACTTTGACCCTGCTCGGACTCGTAGTTCTGCCGCTAGTGCTGGTTTTCATTCTGAGTTGGGTTTTGCCGCATTCGGTCTGGGGCACACGTCACTTAATTGTTACCGCGGCTCCCTACGCGATTCTGGCAGCACTCGCGCTGACGAGCTTACCCCGCGCCTGGTTGCGCACTGCGTGCCTCGCTTTACTTGGCTGCTGGGTGGTGTTGAACGGACTGGTGACTATTTGGAAGCGTCCCCCAAATTTCACCTGGTGTACCTGGGAGCCGCTCGCGCAGCAAGTAATGACCGTCGATACAAACAACCCGGAGACTGTGCAGGTCTATGCGTTCGAAGACCTCGTTGCTTATCACCTATGGTTCGCATTCACGAATGCAAAACGGGAAGGTGCGACAGGGCAATTCAACGTGCACGTAGTGAAAGGTGTTCCCGGACTCCAAGAGGATCCGGCATATTTTCTGCCGCGCCGTTTCTACGAGATCGAAACGCATGACGGCGCGACGTTGAGAGGTGACTACGTGTGGCTGGCATTCCGCGACACGCAATGGGACCCGACGCGACCACCATTGAGTTTCATTGGCCCACAAGGTTATGAGAGGGGAAGAGTGTTTGAATTGCGAGCTCAGGGTCAGAAATCATTCCTGGTGGAGCTGCGACGAAAAGGACAAACGCGATGATTGTCGGAAGAGTGCAACAGATCTGGCGCTACGCAGTGAAGTCGATGGCCGGTGAGAAACTGGCAGCTTGCGAAGTCGGCTCGAAGGGAATCCCCGGAGATCGTGGTTGGGCAGTGCGCGACGAAACGCGCGGCGAAATTACCAACGGCAAACGCATTCCGCTTCTGATGCAATGCAGCGCGACTTATCGCAGTGCGCCGGCGGCGGGCTTGAACACTGACGCAGAAATCCTCCTGTCAGACGGCACCGTTACCGCCACCGACGACAGCGAAGTCAATTCCCATCTCTCGCGCGTGTTTGGCAAACAAGTGACTCTCTGGCCGCTCCAGCCTGCCAGCAACACAGAATTCTATCGCCGGGCTGGAACAAGTGCGCGCATTGCCGGCCGTCTCACACGCTTCAGTAGCTTTCGTTCGTTGCTGCCTACCTTGACCAGCTTCGGCACAATGAATCGGCAAATGCGTGAGATGTTCAGCCGCGAAGCAGATGAGCCGATCCCGGATCTTTCGCGGATGCCTCAGGAGGTGCTGGAGTTCACCTCGCCCTTAGGAACGTACTTCGACGCCTTTCCCATTAACTTGCTCACGACTGCTTCACTGAACGAAATGGCGAAGTTAAATCCTTCCGCGGTCTGGGATGTGCGGCGCTTTCGACCTAACTTCGTTGTCGACACTGGTGACGAGTTGGCAGGATTAGTCGAGGCCGAATGGACCGGCCGCGTGTTGAAGTTGGGCGAGGTTGAGTTGAAACTGGAAATACCCTGCGCGCGTTGCGGCATGACCATGCACCCGCAAAAAGATCTACCCAAAGATCCATCGGTCTTGAGGTCAATTGTTAAAGATGCGAATCAGAACATGGGGATCTACGCGAGCGTGATTTCAATGGGGCGAGTGATGGTAGGTGATGTGGTGGAACTGATCTGAGATGATCTTTGGTCTTTGATCTTTGGTATTTGATCTTTGGTCTTTACCTACTGCCTACTGTCTACTGTCTACTTTTCAGAACAATTCCTCCAATGCCTCATCGACCGATCGGACGCCCACGACCTTTACTCCCAACAGTCGCTCCAACCCCGCGGTGTTCGATGAAGGAATTACTATTTTCTGGAAACCCAAGGCTTGAGCTTCGCGCGCTCTCACCGCCGCCTGCATCGTGCCACGCACTTCACCGGTAAGTCCGACTTCCCCAAAGACCGCCGTATGCGCATCGATCGGACTGCTCTTGAAGCTGGACGCGATCGCCGCTACCACACCTAAGTCAGCGGCCGGCTCATCCACCTCCAGGCCACCCGCAATATTGACGAAAACATCATCGCCGCCTACCTGCAAACCGATCCGCTTCTCCAGCATGGCCAGCAGCAGCGCCACGCGGTTTTGATCCACGCCCTGCGTCATGCGCCGCCCGGTTCCGTACTTTGCGTTCGACACCAGCGCCTGAATCTCGACAAGTAAGGGTCGCGTGCCTTCCATGCAGGCCGTCACCACGGAACCAGCGACATTCAGCGGCCGTTCCTGCAAAAACATTTGTGAGGGATTCGCTACCGGCATCAAGCCAGCGGCAGTCATTTCAAAGATGCCCACCTCATTGGCGGCGCCGAAACGATTTTTGGTGGCCCTGACAATGCGGTGGTTGTGGTGGCGCTCGCCTTCGAAATACAAAACGGTATCGACGATGTGTTCGAGCGTGCGC
>JBAPXA010000435.1:0-42111 GCA_049283975.1 Pyrinomonadaceae bacterium
GGGTGAGGGGGAGACGGGGAGATGTGGAGATGGACAGTGGTATGCTCTGTATCCAACACCACACCGAGTCGTAAATTATTTTTTTGAAGATGGAATGACCCACATCGCTGCACTGTCCACCATTCGAACTAGTTGTCCGATAATTCGATCGTAATCTCGGTCCAAATCCAAAGCCTGTTCTCGGGATATGTACCACACTGCCAGGCCAATTCCAGCCAGACTCGAGTTTCTTCAGCTTCGCTTTCACATTCATTGATCTTACTGATGAAGTGCCGCTTATACCGGCGACGGCGCCAAGCTTCGCCGAGGTTTGCACAGACTGAGCGCGAAGCGCGCCTAATCTGATCTGTCATCGACTAGCGTTCTTCATGAGGAAAACACTTTATAAGTTCGAAGATCCGCACCGCGGAATCCAAAGCCGCTTGGTAGACGAGCAATTCTTTGTAAGTTGAGATGTGAGGCATCGGAGTGAGGCTCCTAGTCAGGAATATATTAATGTTTTCAGGCTTGATTACTATTCACCCTCGCCGCAAGGCTCATACCCTTCGCCCTTTCTCCCCCTCTCCCAATCGCCCCTTTCACCCCATCTCCATTTCACCCCGTCTCCCCGTCCCCGTGTCCGACTCACTCCGGTCCTGTCCCCGTTGGCACCACTTCTCCTGCCGGTTGAGATACCTTCACAATCGGAGGCGATTGGAGGCGTTGGGCGAAGCCTTCGGGGAAAGAGCGGACGCGACCTTTCGAATCGGTAACCACATGGCCAGTTTCGCCCTCGGCGATGATCTGACCGTCAGCCAGTCTCACTACCTCATATCCAAAGCGCAGTGATCTTTTCCGCAGTTCAGTAATATTTGTGCGAATTAGCAGCTCGTCATCGTAGTAGGCGGGCGCTTTGTAACGACAATAGGCTTCGGCGACGACCAGGAAAGCGTCGTCGTTTTCTTCCATCTCGCTGTAAGAAAATCCACGGGCACGGCAAAATTCGGCACGGCCGATTTCGAACCAGATGAGGTAGTTGGCATAATAAACAATGCCCATTTTGTCAGTTTCGGCATATCGCACGCGCACAAGGGTTTCGTGGCGCTCGCCGAGAATATTTTCAGGGGCAGGGCTGGTCATATGAGAGAATGCCTCCAGTCTCTTTAAGAAAAGAGATACCTTTAATCTGAAACTTAGCTTTCGTTGGGCGTTTGACGGACTATATGAGCGAAACCACAAAGATGTCAAAACAAATTGTCCGTGGTGTCCAGGCGCTTTGCTGCTGTCTGCTCGTGGCGAGTCTCCTGGTCGGAACCTCGGCCGGGTCTACTCCCCAGGGAGGCGCCATTGCGGCGCGGGCTTCACGAAATGCTGCGATTGTGGCCGCCACGACAACGATTCTGGAACAGACCAGCGAAATCAGAGAGCTGCCGATCCTCCGTCCCGTGAAAAGCGGCGCCCAGTCGCGTGCAGAGATTGAGCGCATGATCATAAAAAATCAGCGCGAACAGACTACGCCCGCGGAGATGCACGCCACCGAACTAATTTTGAAGAAACTTGGTTTGGTTCCCACCGATTTTCAGTACGCACCGTTCATCGTCAAACTTCTGACCGAACAAGTAGCAGGCTATTACGATCCGCGCGTGCAGCGTTTTTATCTGGCCGACTGGATCGAGCTCGAAGGCCAAAAGCCGGTGATGGCTCATGAGTTAGCGCACGCCTTACAGGATCAGCATTTCAATCTGCGTCGTTTCGAGAAATGGCCGAAGGGGGACTCGGACGCAGAACTTGCCGTCCATTCACTGATCGAGGGCGACGCGACCCTCGCGATGACCCTCTACATGGCGAAGAATCCTTTGGTGGCGCTCGCCTTCGTGCGCTCGATCTCTGCCACGAACACCACCTCCGAACAATTCAAGCAGGCGCCACGCGCACTGCGTGAGACACTTTTGTTCCCTTATGAGCAGGGCTCCGAATGGGCTTCGCGGATGTACAGACGCGGCGGCTGGTCAATGGTCTCGTCAGGGTTCACCAAATTGCCTTTATCGACGGAGCAAATTCTCCATCCAGAGAAATATCTCAGTTATGAAGCCCCCGTTAAGATTGAGTTGCCGGAACTGCGCGGACTTTTGGGACCGGGCTGGAAGAAGATTGACGCCGACGTCAACGGCGAGTGGAGCTTATATCTGATTCTGGATCAGTTCTTAAACGCCCCCGCCGAATCAAAGCGCGCAGCCGCGGGTTGGGCCGGCGATCGTTATGCGTTCTATGCCGGACCCAAAGCAGATGAAGCTTTGCTCGTGCAGCGGACGACATGGGACACAGAAGCGGACGCGCGCGAGTTTTTTGATGCTTACGCAAAACGGACGGCCCGACGTTATCCCAATGCCGGACCAGCTGACAAAGCCGCAGTGGATCAGCAGCATGAATCTGCTTCCTGGAAGACAAGCGAAGGTGGAGTTGTCATCGAGCTTCGCGGAACTGATGTTCTGATAATCGAAGGCTTGCCCTCGAGGGCTGACAAGGATGCCATGCTGAACAGTCTGTGGGCGCAAAATACAACGAAGAATTGAAGGTGAATTCATTCAGTTGCGAATCGGAGTTTAGACGCAATCCTCCCCTGCGCAGGCCACCGGCCCCAACGCCGCACTCTATTTCCTGCCACAAATCGTCCTCCCGCCGTGTTTATCTGCTGTAGCTCCACCTATTAGTTCGCGGACAAATCAGCGTATGAAACTTCGCAAGCCAGCTCTTGTAATTTTCCTGTGCCTTTCCTCCTTGGTCCCTGACAACGCGACTTCCTCACCGCCCGCAATGCAAATGCAAACCGGCGATCGCGTGCCCCGCTTTGAAGACGCTAAATGCGCGATCGAGGTTCCTGAGCCTGAGAAAAACCGGACTCGTTGTGGTTACCTCGTGGTTCGCGAGAATCGACTGCGGAAAAACTCTCGCACCATCCGGCTTCCGATCATCATCCTAAAGAGCAACAGCCCAAATCCGGCGCCCGATCCCGTACTGCGCACACTCGGAGGACCCGGCGCGAGTTCGCTAAGAATGATCCGAGGTCGAAGGTCTTCGCCCTGGCTTAATGATCGGGACCTGGTGATCTTTGAACAACGCGGTACTCGCTATGCCGAACCGAACCTTGATTGCTACGAAGTCGGCTCGGCTCGCGTTGAGAATGTGAAGACCAATGTGACCGGGCAAGCGGCGATTCGTCGTGAAGTAGAGGCGGCCCGGAAATGTTATAACCGCCTAACCGCGGCTGGAGCAGATCTGACTGGCTACGACAGTGTTCAAAGCGCATCTGACATCGCCGAACTGCGTCAGGTATTGGGTTACGCGGAATGGAATCTGTATGGCGTTTCCTACAGTGCGCGTCTCATGCTCAGCGTGATGCGCGATCATCCCCACGGCATTCGCAGCGTGATTCTGGAATCGGTCCTGCCGCCATCGGTGAACTACGACGAGGTCGGTGTTGACGGAGCGATGAGATCCTTGAACCTCTTCTTTGCGCATTGTGCCGCCGAAGCCGGCTGCGCCCGGACTTATCCCAATCTTGAGAAGACCTTTTACGAGTTTGTGAAGCGCGCCAACCAGTCTCCTCTGGAGTTACGCGTGAAAACATCGAGCTCGAATGAAGAGGTCACGATCAAGGTAAACGGAGACGACCTCACGACCTGGCTGCTTGATTACGTGTTGTCGGCCGATACGGAGGCAATCCTCGCTGGCCCTGCTATGATCAGTCGCATCGTTGCTGGCGATCTCGCACCGCTGCAATTTTATGCGGCCGACAAAGTGAGTCCCGGCGGCTACATGCTGGGCATGCGGTTCTCATTTTGGTGTCGCGAAGAAATGCCTTTCGAGAATCCAAAGAGAATCGCGGCCCAGGCGCAACGGTATCCGCAAGTCGCTGGTTATGAAATACAGCCGGCGTTGTTAGCGGTTTGCGGCGTTTGGAAAGCTGGCCGCGCAAAGCCTCGCGAGAACGAGCCTGTCAGAAGCGCTATTCCGACGCTCGTGCTCGCCGCGGAATACGATGCCTATACGCCGCCAGCCTGGGGACGACTGGTGGCGCGCAAACTCCGTCATAGTTACTTCTATGAAGTACCTCAGGCGGGACATGGACCAGCCTTCAGCAGCGCCTGCGCAAGAAGTGTTATCGCTGAGTTCCTTAAGAACCCGCAGGCGGCCCCGGAAGCCGGATGTCTTAAGGCACCACGGCAAAAGTTTCTTTTGACAGGCGTGAAGCAATAGAAGAGGCTGGCGCTCCTTGCGGGCGAGACGCCCGCGATCCGGATTAGAACACCTTGCTGGGACTTCGAGCGGCGCAGCCCCCGATGTTAAAGTATGCGAGGGGTTCGCTGATGAAACTAGCTGCACTACTTACTGGCCTGGTGATTCTAACGGGCACCATTGCCTGCGCCGAGTCCGGCTCATCCTCTGATACTCAGACGCCAACCGCTGCGCCAGCGTCAACAGTCACTCCGAAGACTATTACGACGGCCGAACTTCAAAAATTGAAGTGGATTGAAGGAACCTGGCGTGGCACCGGTGAGACCCAGCCGCCTTTCTTCGAGCGCTACCGTTTCGAAAACGACTCGACATTAGTAATGGAAGAGCTGGCGGATGAATCTCTCAGCAAGGTCAACGGCACTACTCGTTATGAATTGAAAGACGGGCGATTTGGAACCGACCGCGCGGTGGCAACCGCTCTGGACGATAGCTCGGTAACGTTCTCGCCATTAATCTCGGGCCGCAATTCGTTTCGGTGGCAAAGCGAATCAAAAGATACCTGGAAGGCGATCCTAACCTTGCCGGCTACTGCTAAGGCGCCGGCAAAGGAAACCATCTATAAATTGGAACGGATCCAATGATTTGCGATTGCCGATGCCAATTTCCGTACACCGTTTCGAGTTTCAAGTTTTGAGTTTCGAGCATTAATCTTCGACGAATAGAAACCGTATTAGTGGTATGTGTCGTAAAACCTTCTGGTGAACTGCTTGCTTTTGACCCCATCAGAGTTGAAAGCGAGTGGTTCATAAGTCGGCTTGATTTGGACGGTTCCTGAAACTCGAAACCTGAAACGTGGAACAGCGATATGCCCTATGCACGGACTTGAGCATTACGTAGGCCATGTGCTTGATGAGAAATACCGCCTCGAGCGACTGCTCGGACGCGGCGGGATGGGCGCTGTGTATCTCGCCACGCACCTGGGAACCGCTCGCTATGTCGCGCTCAAACTCATCACTCCCCAGTTCATGCGCAACGAAGAATTTGTCGAGCGCTTTAAGCGCGAGGCTCGCGCCGCCGGTCGCTTGCGTCATCCGAATGTTGTCGACGTAACTGATTTTGGTTTCGCTGAAGTTAGTGGCGAACCCGTGGCCTACCTCGTAATGGAGTATCTCGATGGTTGCACACTGGGTGACGTGTTGGCGGAAGAGGAACGGCTGCCACTCGAGTGGGTGGTGGATATTCTCGAACAGGTTTGCTCAGCGGTTCATGAGGCGCATGAGCAAGGCATCATTCACCGTGATCTGAAACCCGACAACATCTGGCTTGAGCCCAACCGGCTCGGCGGTTATCGCGTCAAGGTGCTTGATTTCGGGATTGCCAAACTTGCCGAGCTCGACCCGTCGCGAGCCGACGGCTCAGCTAAAAATGAAATGCGACCGCTTGCCGGAGGCTTGCCGCCCAGCGGCTCAGGTGCGCGCCTGACCCAAGTGCCGGTCAATTCGAGTTGGGAGGGCGACACCCTACTCTATTCTGATAACGATCAGGCAGCACTGATCCCTGAGGACAATGGCTCCAGTGCATCTCAAGATCTGACTGATCAAGAAGCTCAAGTAAAGACCGCTCGCGATACGCAGCTTTTCTCGCGCCCGGCGGTAAGCACTCAGGCATTCGCTCCTCCGTCACCCACAGTCGTGCCGTTGGCTCCTGGATCGGGATCAACGGCAGCGCAACCTGCTGCCGCAGCCAAATCGAACTCTGAGCCCGAACTGGAAGACCAAACTTTGATGGTCAACCAGGCGACTCGCCGTGTGGCCTCAGGCGGGCAGACAACCTTGCCGGTTGGTACCAGTCAGGGCGCCGAGTTAACCCGCGTGGGAGCAATCATGGGAACGCCGCTCTATATGTCGCCGGAGCAGTGTTCGTCGAAGGCCCTGGATGCGCGTTCGGATGTCTACAGCCTCGGCGTCATTGCCTACCAGATGCTGACGGGGCAAACGCCGTTCTCGGGCGACATGCCCAGCGTGATGCGCGAGCACATAGAAAATTCGCCGCCCTATCTGCGCAGTCAGAATAAGAAAATCAAGGAGCGGGTCGCTAATGTGGTGATGTCAGCCCTGGCCAAGGACCCAGCTGATCGACCGCAAACAGCGACCGCGTTTGCAAGCTCGCTGCGCGCGCAAGCCGAAAGCATTGGCTCACTCTATCGCCGTGCGTTGGCACTTTACAGCGAACACTTTCCCAAGTTTTTCAAACTCTCGGTAATTGCTCACATTCCGGTAATCATTCTCACGTTCGCTCTAATCGGGTTGGAAGTGGCTGAAAATGCGCAGCCGCGCGGGTGGGGTTGGGCGAGAATTTCTATTATTGCCGTCACCGTCCTCGTTGGCCTCGCCCAGGTGGTCGCTTATTTTCTCGCGGCGAGCGCAATTTCAGGCATGACAGCGATCATCGTCACACAATTATCCGTGGCACCCTTGCGTCCCGTTGAATTGCACTCGGCGTTCAAAGTTTTGAAGCGACGCTGGAAACCGTTCCTCAAAACCGCAATCGGCATCACCATCCGCGTAGTAATCGGATTTATCTTGCTGGTCATTCCGGGTCTGGTGATGCAGGTGCGGTATGCGCTGTATGCGCCTGTCGTCTTAATTGAAGGTCTGGAAAAGAAAGCGGCTCGCTTTCGCGCGCGTGAATTGGCCTCACGGTCCTGGCGGACCGTAATCATCGTTTCGATTTTGCAATTTGTGATTCCAATGCTATTCAGCCTGGCGGTGGGGCGGATTAGCATCGGCGGGGGCGCGAAGCAGGGAGGCGTGAACGTCTCGGGGCCATCGTCAATGTCACATCAAATCTATCAACAGCTGATTGGCCTGGTGAATATCGTGATCATTCCTTTGATGTCGATCGTGCCGGCGTTGCTATACTTAAAGATGCGACAGTTAGGCGGCGAACGCTTGGTCGATGCTATGGCCCAGATCGAAGAAGTCGACGAGGACCGCAAGGAATGGCAACAGCGAATGCGCTCCAAGCTAAGCTTGCCGACTCCGCGCGGCAACAGCCGACCTTAAATCAGCTGATCGGTAGGTATGCGTAATTAAGGGCGGCTAGTAAAAACGGAAAGTTATTGACGGCATACAAATCGTAATGCGATTTCGCTTTATAGTTCTGGCATTGGTCATCGCGGGTGCGGGCTATGTCTTAATTCACTTACGCGCCGCAGCTCACACAGCGACAGCAGCACGCACCGATGAGGCAGCCGCAGATCGGGGGCCCGCCAAAATTGATTTCACTACTCAAGTCAGACCGATACTCGCGCGCTGCCAGCCTTGCCACTTCAGCGGCGGAACGATGTACGAACGCCTGCCCTTTGATCGGCCAGAGACAGTGACCAAACTGGGAGAAAAGCTCTTCACTCGCATTCGGGCGGAGAATGAACGAAAAATCATTCGCGAGTTCCTGGCGGAAAACTCGAGCAACAAGAATTAACCTCATTGCGATTGCGGGTTGCCAATTGCCGCTTGCCGATTGAAAACGGGCAATCGGGATGACTCATCGATCGCTAAACGGGTATGATGCTGCTTCCCGGAACCGACAGTCCCGACCTCCTGGCGATTCTGGATTTGAACTCTTAATCACTAACTAATTCCCCTTGAAGCACAACCTAAACTTTCTTCGCTCACTCCTGGATGTCAGTCTAGACGGCATCGTCGCATTTGATCGGGAGTGTCGCTACACGGTTTGGAACCGCGAGATGGAATGCATTTCCGGCGTGAAGAGCGAAGACGTGGTTGGCAAGCTGGCTTTTGAACTCTTTCCGTTTCTGGTTGAAAACGGCGAAGACAAATATTTTTATGAGACCCTCGCGGGCCACCGCAGCGTTTCCAAGAACCGCAGCTTCTCCGTGCCGCAGACAGGTTATGAAGGATTCTTTGAAGGACACTACTACCCGCTTTACAACGACGAGGGTGCTGTCATTGGCGGGCTTTGCGTCGTTCGCGACATCACCGATCAACGCCACGCCTACGAACTCGCACACGAAGCCCATCAAAGATTAACTTTTCACGTTGAAAACTCTCCCCTGGCAGTGGTCGAGTGGGACAGCGACTTTTGTGTCTCTCGCTGGTCGGAATCAGCAGAACGGCTATTTGGTTGGAAAGCGGAAGAAGTTCTCGGCAAGCACGTCACGGATTGGCATTTTGTTTTTGCTGACGACGTGAACGACGTGGTGCAGTTGACCAGCAAACAGCGCGAGGGATCAGAAACCCGTGGCGTTTTGCGTAACCGGAATTACACGAAGGATGGATCGATTGTTCACTGCGAGTGGTACAACTCAGTCCTTAATGACGATAAAGGCAAGCTGGTTTCCGTGCTTTCGCTCGTGCTTGACGTAACCGCGCGCGAGCTGGCCGCTCAGGAACGCGCAAAGGCGCTCCTGCGAGAACGCGAGGCGCGCGAAGAAGCAGAAAAAGCCGACCGCCTCAAAGATGAATTTCTCGCCACCTTGTCACATGAGCTGCGCACGCCACTGACTTCCGTACTCGGCTGGGCCACGCTAATTCGTTCGGGCGATATTGACGAAGCCAACTATGCCATCGCTCTTGAGACGATTGAACGCAACGCTCGCCTGCAAGCAAGACTAATCGACGACCTGCTTGATGTATCGCGCATCATCACCGGCAATCTGCATCTTGAGCTGAGGCCGATCGACCTGGCGCCGGTAGTTGAAGCGGCGCGCGATGCAGTGCGGCCCACCGCGGAGGCCAAGGGCATTCAACTCCGCACGTCGTTAGCCCCTGGCGAATGTTCGATCAAAGGAGACCCCAATCGCCTGCGGCAGGTCGTTTGGAATCTGCTGCTGAACGCAATCAAGTTCACCCCCCGAGGCGGCAGTGTGGCCGCGAGGCTGCGTTGCCACAATTCATCAGTAATATTGACCGTTGCTGATACCGGAGAGGGAATTGACGCCGACTTTCTACCGCATGTCTTCGATCGTTTTCGACAGGCGGAGGGTTCAATTTCCCGACGTCAGGGCGGCTTGGGTTTAGGCCTCGCGGTGGTGCGGCATCTCGTCGAATTGCACGGCGGCAATGTGAGCGCGGCGAGCGAGGGAAAAGGTCGAGGTGCGACTTTTACCGTCGAGTTGCCACTCGTAAAGCAGGAAGTCGTTTCGACGAGGGATCAAAGCGGCGTTCGCGCTCTTGAAACTGATTCCTCAATAGCAACAACTGCCGGGAGTGATGAGCGAGTCCAGAAAGAGAAGCCCAAATTCCAAACGGAGCCAGCCCGAGACGAGGTTTCGCTAAGTGGGGTTAGCGTCCTGTTGGTTGAAGACGATGTCGACGCGCGGACTCTGATTCACAAGTTGCTTGAACTGCGGGGTGCAATGGTGACATCGGCCGGATCTGCCGCAGAAGCCTTAAAGGCATTCAAGGCCAGGATTCCGGATGTGCTGGTTAGTGACATCGCCATGCCCGATGAAGACGGCTACTCGCTGCTGCGCAAGGTTCGGAGTCTGCCTCAGGAAAGTGGCGGACAGATTCCAGCTATTGCCCTCAGCGGATATGCGAGTGCTAAAGACAAGGCAGATACATTTGCTGCCGGGTATCAAGCACATCTTGCTAAACCACTCGAACCCGCCGACCTGGTTACCGCAATCGAAAGAGTGCTGGGAAAGTAGTTTCGAGTTTCGAGATTCGAGATTCGAGATTCGAATTCCGAGTTGGGAGTTTTGAGTACCGGAATTTCGGAGCGCGATCCGAATTCTGAGTTTCAGCTCTAGCCTTCAAACAGAACCGACACGACGTGATATGCGAACCTGAAACTTGAAACTCTAAACCCGAAACTCGAAACTCGGTCCTTCTGTTACAATCGCCGCTCTTCCCGATCACCGCTCAGGAGTCACTAAATGAAACGAAGAATCTTTTACGTTCCTACAATAATTCTTCTACTGGCGTTCGCTATCTTCGCGCAGCAAACCCAAACCGCTGCCGATCTGTTAACGCTTGATTCGATTTTTACGTTCCGCACTCGTTCGCTTGGTCCGGTGCAGTGGCAAAAAGACGGCAGCGGCTATCTCGCGCTCGAACCGTCCGCGGCCAAAAGAGAGATCGTCGAGATCATCCGTTACGACACGGTGAGCGGTGATCGCACAATCAGAGTTGGTATCGATAAGCTAACACCGCAGGGCGGTGCGCCCATCGCCATTGAGAATTTCATCCTCAGTCCGGATGAAAAGAAAATCTTGCTGTTTACCAAATCCGAACGCGTCTGGCGTAGCAACACGCGCGGCGATTACTGGGTACTCAATCTCGATAGTGGCGCATTGCATAAGCTGGGTGGAACAGCAAAGCCATCGTCTCTAATGTTCGCGAAGTTTTCTCCCGATGGTAAGAAGGTTGGTTACGTCCGCGAAAACAACATCTATGTTGAAGATCTCGAGGCCAGTCGCGCGCGAATCACGCCCCTCACAAACGATGGCGCGCGTAATCTCGTTAACGGCACTTTCGATTGGGTTTACGAAGAGGAGCTGTTCTGCCGCGATGGTTTTCGCTGGAGTCCCGACAGCCGACACATCGCCTACTGGCAACTGAACAGCGAAGGTGTGAAGGAGTTTCAGCTCGTCAACAATACCGGCGGTCTCTATCCCGTTATTACTTCGTTTCCTTATCCCAAGGCCGGCGAAACGAATTCCGCAGCTCGCGTCGGTGTCGTGAGTGCAACTGGTGGCGCGACGCGCTGGTTTGAGATTGCCGGCGACCCACGCAACAACTATCTGCCGCGCATGGAATGGGCAGCCAGTTCGGATGAAGTCGTAATTCAACAACTCAACCGTCTGCAAAACACAAACATCGTAATGCTCGGTGACATCCGCAGCGGCAAGGTGCGGCCGATTCTGACCGAGAAGGACGAAGCCTGGGTGGACATCTCCTGGGGCGACCTTGACTGGAACAAAACCGGCTTAGCGCGCGGCGATGTAGAGTGGATTGACGATGGCAAACGGTTCTTGTGGGCCAGCGAGCGCGACGGTTGGCGGCACATCTATTCGATCGCGCGCGACGGCAGCGACGTGAAGAACATTACGCCCGGCGAATTTGATGTGATTAATGTCGAACGCGTCGACGACACCAACGACTTTATCTATTTCGAAGCCTCTCCGGAAAATGCCACGCAACGGTATCTGTATCGCGAACCGCTGGACGGCAACGGAAAACTCGAGCGGCTCACACCCTCCTCTGCGCCAGGCAGTCACGCCTACAATGTTTCGCCGCGCGCCGATCTGGCGCTGCACTTCTCCTCCTCTTTTATGAAGCCCGTTGTTACGGACATTGTGCGCCTCCCGCAACACACGCTGGTGCGCACCCTGTTTGATAACAAGGAAGTGCAGGAGCGTATGGCAAAGTTGAAAGCGACGCCTTACGAATTCTTCAAAGTCGACATCGGTGAAGGCGTGCAATTAGACGGTTGGGTGATCAAGCCGCCGGACTTCGATCCGCAGAAGCGTTATCCGGTGCTCTTCCATGTGTACACCGAACCATGGGGACAAACAGTGCTCGATTCATGGGGTGGATTGAATCTGCGCTGGCACATGATGCTGGCGCAGCAAGGCTACCTCGTCATGAGCGTGGACAATCGTGGTACCCCGGCGCCGCGCGGTCGCGCCTGGCGAAAAATCTTTTATCGCAAGGTGGGAATCGTGAACTCGCAGGACCAGGCAAACGCGGTGAAGGCGATCAGCAAGTGGCCTTATGTCGATGCCACGCGCATTGGGGTCTGGGGTTGGAGCGGTGGCGGGTCGGCAACGTTGAATGCGATGTTCCGTTATCCGGATCTTTATCAGGTGGGAATGTCAGTTGCACCTGTTCCCGACTTGCACTACTACGACACAATTTACCAGGAACGTTACGGTGGCTTACCGAAGGATCATCCCGAGGAATGGAAGCAAAGTTCGCCGATCACGTTTGCCGGAAATCTGAAAGGGAAGTTGTTGATCGTGCACGGCACGGGTGATGACAACGTGCACTATCAGGGGACCGAGGCGTTGATTGATGCCCTCGTGGCGGCGAACAAACCGTTCACAATCATGCCTTATCCAAATCGCTCCCACGGGATCTACGAAGGCGCGGGGACAACGAAGCACTTGTATAGTTTGCTGACTCGCTACCTGACCGAGAACCTTCCGGCCGGCGGACGGTAAGACTGGGACCGACGGCAGGAGCAGACGGCAGACGGCAGGAACATTCAAGCGCGAGGCTGAGCCTCGCGCTTTATACTTTGAAGAAGCTGTCGATAAGCCAGAGTCTTACCGCACGGAAGGCGGCAAGCCGCCGCGCTCGTCTCACATTTCCGCTAGGCCTTCCAATCACCGATCAGCAACTGTAAATGCCAGAAGTCTTGCTCGGATCTGTTTCGGCTTAGTTCTCGCCAGCTATTGCCTAGTCCAAAACTATATTTTCATACTCTGCGGCGTCCTCACTCTTAATAAAAGGAGAACCTCACTATGAGTGAAGTAAAACTCAACCTCATCAGCTCACAGACTATTCTCAGCGGCACTATTCATGGGTCAGTTGTTGATTCTTGTATTGCCGCCCTTTCCGTCGAACCAGAGACGATTGCCGAGCTTGTAAGTGCGCTGGAGCGCTACATCAAACCAAGCGACGACCTCAGTCCTTTCGCCTGGTTTCATCAGAGATCCTCGATCGACGAACAGCCCTACGACGCGGGCATCGTGATCATCGATCTCGCTGCTCGTATCATTGCCGCTGAGTCGACCTACTCGCACCCGCAACCGGAGGGTGAAGTGGATTATCACAACGGTAATCACGCCACCGACGTCAGGATTCCCTATCGAGTTCCTCCTGATTGGTTATTTGTGAATTCCCTCGACGCACACCGCTGGGCACGCGAACGCCGCCTGCAAAGCCGCTCACCGTTTTTTGACGCGCGCGCCGTTTTATATGGAGACCCACTGCTTGAGTTCATTGTGAAGTCGCTGACTCCGGAGCTTCGTTCCGCTCTACGCGCCAAAATCTCTGAACCTCAGGTCGTGTTAGGGACACCGAGTCAATTTGAGGAGACCGTTAGTCACGACAACCCTGGGGAACATCCGCTAACTAAACTTCACGCAACGTGGCTAACCACTCCCCGAGCAGATCTGCGGGACCGTTCTCCGCGCGATGTAATGCTCGAGAAACAGGACTTCATTGATTTCGATCTGCATACTCGCTCCCTGCAATGGTCTTTACTCAATGAGGGGCCGCCGTGCCTCGCGCGAGACTCTTTGGCCTATCGCTTCGCTGGATTCGGCACACACGAGTGGGTGATCTACTACGACCTTGTTCGGGACTTGTTGCAGCGGGCTGTGGAATTCGATTGCCAGACAGCAGACACCGCGATTAAGCAACTCGAGCAGCTCAAGACTGATTGGCTCGAAAACCCGCTGCCCGATTACGACGGTCGCACACCGGCCAATATCCTCGAGAACGAGCGCAAGCGTCTGCCCGAGGCGATGAGCCCCGAGCAACTAATCATCGATGAGGATTGCGAGTGCTGCCGGATGCTGGCCCAGGATGCAGCCATGGGTTTTGGTCCCGGCTTCTGGCATCTCGACGGTTCACACATGGAGGAGGAGTTCGCGTTTTCCTTCTGCAAAACATTTCCGGAGTGGGAACTCGAGCTGCAACGGCGGGAAGAGAGCTATCGCGAATTCGAGCGCCAATGGGCCGAGCGCGAGCATGCTCGCCGCAGTCGCCAGCGGGAATGGGATGAAGAACAGATGCGCGCCGCTTGCGGCGACTCTATTGATTAGGGATCAAGCTCGAAACGACAGTCCAGAAGGAAGTCCTACAGAAGGGTGGCTCGCCCCAGCTCGGATGGCTTCACTACTGGTTGGGAGCCTTCATAAGTAGGCGGGGCAAGCCACGCTTCTGGCCTGAGCGTTATTTGCAATTTCATGATTTCGGTTTTTGGAACACCGCGTCATCAATAGGAACATTATGTTTGAGCTCAGCAACTCGCAGCGTTATGTCGAATGATTCGAAAGCGAAGCGAACCTTGAAAGGCACTTTCAAACCATCCACTTCGCGATAGTCGTCCAGGTGAACTTTGACAAAAACATTCCCGCGTTGCGGATTCCTTCGCACCATGTCCCAGCGCAAAAGCAGTCCATTCTCTTTGTCGAAAAATAACTTCTCCGTCGGACCCTTTTCCGGTTTGCCTTCGACGATATAGACGTCGCGACCGTGGAGTCTTGCTTGCCCCTCTAATCCCATACTCTGGTAGAGGCTTCTAATTCTCCCCGCGCGGTAGACCTCGGCATCGCGTTCAACTTCGGCCATTTGTTTAGGGCTCTCATCGCTAAAAGTCCCCGCAGGCGTTTGCACCCAGCGGCTCTCGCCGTCGAACCCTTTTCGCAGCGTGCCGATTCGCGGAAACTCGATCACACTCAAGGTCTTGTGCGGTTCCTTTCCCCAGGAACTGAATGTTCCTTGTTCACGCAAAGCCGAGCTCTCGAAGGTCCCCTCAGCTTTATAGCTGGTAACGCGATCGATCGCCGCTTGGCCGCCGATTGCTTCTCGGTAACGATCAAGAATTTGATCTACCAGCTGAGCCTGTTCGTTTGTCGCCTTAGGAGTTGAGTTTTCTGCCGGGGGCGTGACACGTCCGCAAGCAAGCTGTGCCACGAAGAAAGTTACCAGGATGAGGGATAGGAGTCTGTTTCGCATTGGCTGGGTCAATTCGATCAGCAATCGGAAGTCGGGCAGGTCTGGCGCTCCTACTGTACCCGCACCTCGTAACCTTGTTTCAAGCCCATCACATATTTTTCCCAACTGATCTTGAACTTATCCATATCCGCTTCGGCCAAAATTTTTTGTAGACTTTGAAAACCGGTCGGATCCGTTTTGTGTCGCGCCATAAACTCTCGGTAGAACTTCACCAGCAGCCCCTTCTCCTGTAAGTAGTAACAAAGATAGCGAGCCTGCGCATAGTTTGTCCCGCGGTCGTCACTGTAGAAAGTGCCGGTATCCATCGCCGTCAGAGTTTTGAAAGCCGGCACCCGCTGCGACTTGATCGCTTGTTGCAACCCAGGCAGCCTCCAGTTGGTATACCCCTGAATGTGACCGTCTTCTTCGCCGCACTGTTCGTAAAGCGATCCCAACCCTTCGTTCAGCCAGGGCGGGCAAGCAGGAAAGTTGGCTTCCATGAACGGGTGCACGATCTCATGAACCAGGGTTCCGCCGCCGGTGCTGATATTCATGATCAGTGCCTTGTGCGCTGGTGAGTAGTACCCGAAGGGTGTCGAGGGTGAATCGCCGAAGAGCAGCCGCGTGTGCTTCTTGTAAGACGCCTCATCCTTAAAAAGCCAGATGTCGAGAATCTCGTTAGGGTCTCTGGTGAAAAAGTCCTGCTTCAAACGGTCTACCGCCCACTTAATGGTGGTTTCCGCATGTTGCTGTACCACCGTCTTAGGCTCATCGCCGATTACTACAAATGGTTTTTGAATAAATATTGCGAACTCGCCCGCAGATAGTCTTCGCCGCATACGAGCGTTAAGCCGAGTAATGTGTCGCTTGAAGTCTGCGTCGGAAAATCCAGTAGCTGTTGTTTCCGCGTCGGCCGGTTTCTCGCCGCTGGCGTCAGGAGCAGTGTAATGATGGATCACTGGCCTTTGCGCTGTAAGAGCCGCTACTGACTTACCACCTGCCGCAGCACTCGCTGCATCTTTCTGTGCGCAGGACAGACTTCCCAGGAGCGCAAGTGGAGTCAGTAACGTGAAGAGTATTAGTTTCGACATGTCTTCCACAAAGAGGTCAGGGCGTAATTGCCTGGAGACGCTGACCAGTCTGATGTTCCCAGTAGTCATCCGGTTCGCCCGTAATGACTGCTTACTCTGTTGGCTAATTTACCATCCCTCCCGAGCAGCGCAAGACTTTGCTTCTCTGACAATACAATAATTAATATCTGCGCACGCAAATTCTACGTGTGCGAGTGCTCGCTTACATGCTGATCGGACTCATCTCCCTATTATTAGCGGTCGGGACAGTCGCTCAAGAGGTCTCCGCTGTGAAGACGATCGCCGGGACACGGCTGGGCGTAGTCGAAACTTCGTTATTTTTTGCTGTTCGATCCCGCTCCCTCTGATGGATCCTCAAACAAACAAATTGACCTGAAGGCGCGGCACTTCGGGAAAAGCGGAGGCCCTGTTCGGATAACCAATTCCACCACCCCGTAAAAGTTGAGGAACTTCTCCCAGCTTTCGGGGTCTACATACCAAATCACTTCTTAAGGAACGCCGCCCATGCAAAAACTCTTTCTGATCATCGCTCTATGGATAGCCGCCGCCCTTCCACTCGTCGCCCAAACAAAACCAGCAACTGAAACCAGCGAACAATCCGTTCTGCAAGTGACGCGCGATTGGCTCGCTGCCGAAGAACGGCATGACCGGGCAACACTGCAACGCATCATCGCCGATGATTTCGAGGGTACAGCGCCGATGGGGAACACGGTTTTTAAAGACGACGTAATGCCACGAGAGGGAAGTCCGGGTGGGGTGGCAATTACCACGTCAGAAATGAAGGCCCGAATTTTTGGCGACACTGCTGTAGTGACGGCTCGCGGCATGCAGAAGGCTGGCGAGAAGCGGGACGTGCGATTCACAGTTATCTTCGTGAAGAGAGGCAACGAGTGGAAGATGGTCGCTGGACACCTCTCCGCGGTACCGAGTTAGAGCGAGCCGGATTGCAGGTCTGGCGAGCTTGCCGCATACAGCAGACATAAATTCTCGCTCAGCTCTTGATCCGGACGACAAGAGCAACAAGTTTTAGTTGGTTCGCTGGCTGAAAACATTGAGTGCGCCGTCCACGGGCGGTGCTTTTGTTTGTTTTCTGCGGCCATTCGTGTTACTTCGTGGATTGTTCTTCCAACCCACAGTCGCCAATCGTTGGCGGTAATCCACAATCATGAACCATATCAAGGGCCGTCTCTTTGGCTTCGTCCTGATTCTCTTAGGCGTTGCGCTGGTCTATATCAACTGGCGGCAGTTGTGGACTGACGGTACTTACTCAATGAAACTTGCGGCTTTTGGACCAGTCGTCGGCGTCGGCGGCCTCTTCCTCTTGCTATTTCCGTCGCGCGCGGGCAAGCCCAACACTACTGCCGAGAAAATCACCGTCCTGTTGGTGCTCGCAATCGGATTGGCCGCAGGTCTGGTTAATTGGTGCTTGATGGATCCCGGGTTCTTCGGAATGTAAGAAAGAAGTAACCGTGTGATTGCAGCGAGCCTCACAGTGTAAGAGTACGCCTGGAGGCAGCGGCTCCATATGCGAGAGAGGCGAAGCCAAGGACTGCTACGACGGTGCGGATGGTATGGCTTCCTTCCCAGGGCGCCCAGAGCTGCATTACATTTTCTGGCGGCGCCGAGACTTGCCAGGTCATGAGGGTTTCGTTGATTGGTACGTTGATGAGGCGAGTCAGGATTATCACGCCGATGGTGCAAAGCGTGGCAATGGTTGTAAACATGAATTCCTTACTGCGATAGTCTCGACGCTCCATGATTAAGAACACCACTCCCGCTATTAGACTACCGCCCAGTAGCACCGGCATCAGCCTGCCGAACCTCAGATGCAACTCCTGTTGGTAGAGAACAAATGAAGCAGCCGGAAGCTTCGGCCTGATCGGCGACACGCCGATGCGATCGGCGAACAAGAGTCCCGTGTAGAGTCCGGTTAAGAAGAGTTGCAGAAAGCGGAAAATATTGCTCATCAGATTAGAGTTATGGCTGCGGGAAAGCCGGTGGTACGAATCCCGGACTGAAACCGAGTGCTGCTGGAAAACTTGCCGCAGTTGGCTTAACGCCGTTGCGAACCCAATTGTCGATTGCTGCGACAGCCGTCAGTATCTGCGGGCCGGTGAAAGCGCAGTGACCATTTCCCGTCGTGTATGTTTGGAATAGCCGATCGCTTCTACCCGCCGCAAGCACGGTTTCCAGGTAAGCTGACTCGTTCGCCACCACAACCAGGGGATCGATGACCGTGTGCATCGTTAACACGGGTGATTTGATTTTGCCGTTGAAGGTGGCGTAGTGCTCCACATAATTTCGCGGGGCGGGCGCCGCGTCGATGTTTCTGCGAGCATTCATTTGTCCTAACCATGCATCAATCACAGCATTAGGCACGCCCAACCCGTTTAGATAGGCCCGCTCCGCAGCAGTGAGGCTGTAGCTCTGATTAAGATTCTGCACAAACGGACCACCAGCGCGCCGCTGCAACTCTGCGCGGAACTCAGTTAGGAATGCCATGTCGGTAAAGACCCAGCCAGGAAAGAAACTTGGGGGAGGTGGTGGTGTAATTCCGGGGCCGGGATTCCCGGCGACGAGTCGAATAAATTCAAATCGCGGGAAGTTGGCCGGGTTACTCACTTCGGGAATCAGTTTGGGCAGCACTTCAGTTTCAAAATCAATATCGTTTCGCACTTCGCCAACCGTTCCCCAGCTTGGCGGGGTGCCAAACAGCACATCGTAGGCGAGGTAAAGCGCAACTCCTGAATCCCAGATGCGCGTCGAACTCGCTGCCGCTGCACACATGCATAAGGCGCCATCGTAGATACCGCCGAAACGTTCCATGCTTTCGAGTCCAACAATCGATCCAAGCGATACGCTGTAGAGGATCGTTCGTTGAGGCTGGCCGACGAGGTCGCGGAAGAGCACGGTTAAGTCCTTCGTGTCCTGAATTGCTCCTTCGACTTCCCAGCCGTTGTCGCGATAGGCCGAACCGGCAAGTGCGAAGCCCTGTGCGAGAAGGGGAGCCTCAAGCGCTGCGTTCGGCGCTACATCAGCATTGCGATTGTCTACCTCTCCAGGGTGGTCTGCTTTGTCGCGATAGCCGTGCGCAAACACCAATAGCGTTCCGTTCCAGACTGCAGGAACGCGGATGCGATAAGGCGCCCCATTCAACTCACCTGAAAGATCCAGCGGTCCGACGAGGCTAACCGAATTAGCGTGGCTTTCGACGACAGGCAAGGGAAGCGCTAGCGCCAGCACGAGAAGCGAGGCGATACAAGTGAAAGCAATCAATCTTATCTGGTTCATGAGATCTCCGAATCTGGATAGGAAGAGTCTGGTTAGCGAATTGTTATCTGGGGGAGGCTTGATCGGGCGGAGCCTATCATGGCTAATTGCTGTTTGCCAATTGCAGTTCTACGGCCCGTAGAAGCCGTTGAGCCATCCAAGAGTTTAGTCTGAGACGCAAGGAATGTATGGCAGTTGAATTGGTAAATTAAGTTGGCGTGCGAAGCAAAGCGCCTATCATTCACCCACTTTTTCGAGGTTAATTTTGGCGCCCTCGACGGTGTTGGCAGTTAAATCTCCGCGCTACTGAGAGCGTTGAAAGTTGAGTAGCTTCGCGGGATTGAGTAGCATCAGCGCTGACGGAAACCTGAATCTACAGCCAAAACTCAAAACGGGGTCCTTATGTCTACAACAACTGAAGCTATGGCAGATCGAAACATGACGGGCGACGAGATCGTCGAGCTATGCCGGCGCCACACTCTCTTTGAATGGTCGGCACAGGCCGCTGTGGATCCCATTCCCGTGGCGCGCTCTAAAGGCATCTACTTTTGGACACCAGAAGGAAAGCGATTCATCGACTTCAACAGCCAGTTGATGTGCGTCAACATCGGCCATGGCGATGAACGCGTGATTCGCGCCATTCAGGAACAAGCGGCGACGCTTGCCTACGCCAATCCCTTCATGGCAACCGAGGTGCGCGCGCGTTTAAGCGTGAAGCTTGCGGAGCTAACACCAGGCGACATCGATGCTTTCTTCTTTACAAACGGCGGCGCCGAAGCCAACGAAAATGCGATTCGCATCGCCCGCCTATTCAGCGGTCGCCACAAGATTGGCGCACGTTATCGCTCCTACCATGGCGGCACGGCTGGCGCGTTGACGCTCACTGGTGATCCGCGACGCTGGGCAGCGGAACCCGGTATCCCCGGCGTCTTCCGCATCCCCGATTTTTATCACGGCATTCAGAGACGTTCCGAAACAAACGAGGAAGTGCTGGCGCGCACTGAAGAGGTGTTGGAACTTGAAGGATCGAAGACGGTCGCGGCGCTCATCGTCGAACCGGTGACGGGAACGAACGGAGTCCTAATACCGCCAGATGGTTACATGCAGGGCTTGAGAGCGCTCTGCGACAAGTACGGGATCCTGCTTATTGCCGACGAGGTTATGGCCGGGTTTGGCCGCACCGGGGAATGGTTCTCGGTTGATCATTGGAAGGTCGTGCCGGATCTAATCTCGATGGCGAAAGGACTGACTAGTGCATATGTGCAACTTGGCGCGGTCGGGATGCGCCGGCACATCGCCGACCATTTTGAGAAGAACGTGTTTTACGGCGGCCTGACCTACAACAGCCACCCGCTCGCGTGCGCCGCCGCACTCGCAACGATTGCGGTCTACGAGGAAGACAATCTGATAGAAAACGCGCGGCGCATGGGTGAAGTGATGCAGGGAATGCTTGCAGACTTGCAGAGTCGGCACCCCTCAGTGGGAGCGACACGCAATATCGGCCTCTTCGGTATCGTTGAAGTGGTACGTAACCGTGAGACGCGCGAACCAATGGCGCCTTTCAACGGCACGTCGCCGGAGATGCAGGCCCTCGGGAAACACTTTCGACAAGAAGGGCTGTATACGTTTGTGCGCTGGAACACTTTCTTCACAAACCCGCCTTTGAGCATTACCGAAGCTGAATTGCGGGAAGCATTTGCGATTATTGATAAGGGCCTGGAGATCACCGATCGGGCCGTGAAGTAATTGCCGATTGGCGATTTGCGAATCCCGATTGTTGGAACGCTGAGACTGATTGCAGTCAGGAAGGCTGGCTTGCCGCCGCGTTCTGTTTACTCACCACGCTACCACGATCCCACAGTCTGCGTTACAACGTCCTGCTCTCGTACAGCGTTCCTCTTTCCGCTGTCTGATTCCAAACAAATACCGGAATACGCCTGCGCGCCAAGTCTTGGCTGCGCCCCGCGAATGTTAGTGAAATTTCAACGCAAGCGACAGCGCGTCTCGCGGTATAGTCATTGCTACTAGGCTCACGCACGTCGTTGTAATTAAACATGCACACTTAACTTCAGGTAAGAGCTGAAGCGGACGTGTGCGTATAGCGAAACGTTTTCTAAGGACAAGGCTTAAATACAAAAGGAGCAAATCAATGGCAGACTTCGATAGCAACACTACGAGTGAAGGAACTACGGGTGAAGGAACAGCACGGCAACGCGAAAATCGTATGATGACGGGTCTCTTCCGCGACCGTGAAAGTGCCGAGGGCGCGTATCGGTCGTTGAGCAGCCGTGGTTACGGCAAGGACGACGTGAACCTGATGATGTCAGACGACACACGCAAGAAATATTTTGCGAATGATGATTCGGAATTGGGAACCAAAGCCTGGGAAGATGCGGGCAAGGGTGCTGCTATCGGCGGCGGCGTCGGGGCGACGTTGGCGGCAATCGCAGCGATCGGAACAACCCTGGCACTTCCTGGCCTCGGCTTGTTGATTGCCGGTCCAATTGCCGCAGCGTTAGCCGGTGGGGGCGCGGGCGCGCTGACGGGTGGTTTGATCGGGGCACTGGTGGGCCACGGAATTCCTGAAGAGACTGCCAAGCATTATGACAAGGGCATTCGCGAAGGTGGGATCGTCATGGGCGTCAATCCGCGCACAAAGGAAGATGCGGACTATTTCGAGAACGAATGGCGCAGCAACCGTGCTGAGTCGCTTTATCGGTAAACGGACGAACCAGGGAGGTAGGAAATTATGCGACGCAGCTTCGGACTCGCATTAGTATTGATCGCAAGCGTAGCCTTAGCGGGCTGCGGCACTACCGACAACACTAATAGCGCGGCCACTACGAACAATGCCAACCACAGCAACGCTAATTCGAATCAGCGTGAAGGGGTGGTAGAAACGAATGCGAACATTCCGCAGAACGCCAACAGCAATACGGTACCTGCGAACACTGGGGTGGTAACCAACAACAACGGCAATGCCAACACGGCTGGTGTTAAGAGCATGAATGGCAACGGAAACGTGAACGCCAACCGGAATCCGAATCACTGAAGTGATTGCCGATTGGCGATTGCCAATTGCCAATTTCGTACTGTAATAAATTAACTGAACTACATGCAGTAGGGAAGGTGGGCTGGCCGCCGCTTCTGTTAATGAGTCCGACCCTTCGGGGTCGGATTTATTTTTTCACGAGGAGTCCGGTCTCAATCCTCGCAAACTAACAGTAGGCCTTTACACCAGCTTGGCGAGGCTGTCGGCTTCCTGACTGAAGCGCGGGGATTGGCAGTCAGCAACCAGCTCTTTGTACGTCGCAAGCTTTTCTGCTGCTTCAGCTCGTTTGTTTTGGGCGAGCAGTACCCTGATGTACAGCGGGCCGAGCCATAGCCGGCTCACGCGAGACTCAGTCGGTTCGATCAACTCCTCCGCTGCCCGACACCAACGTTCAGCCTCGTCTAACTCTTGTTTATCGAGGCCTGCATTGCCCGCTGAGGCTCGTCGAAAACGGACGACAGCTAGACAACGCAGAGCCTCAAAGTGCGTATAAAGCAAACCAGTAGGCGCCGCCTCGGCATAATTCTCCTCAGCTGTTTTTAGAGCTTCGTCGTAGCGGCCTAGTTTAGCCTGCGCGACTGCCAGGTTGCTCTTGAGCAACTCCTTCACTCGCTTTTCGCCAAGCGCATCCGCTAGAGCGATCCCCTCGACGTATTCACGTTCCGCTTCCTCAAGACGGCCGAGAAAAAGGCTGCACTGCGCCACGACCACGTGAGTCCAGGCGCGGCGTTCGCGCGAGTGAAGCCGGGCGGCGATCTCGCGCTCAAGGGCGGCGTATTCAAGACCCGCTTCATACGCACCCGTGTGCACCGCATCCTCACCCAGAAACTCATAGCCGATGGCTTGGGCGAAGGGAACGTTGTGCCTTGTGCCGAATTCGATCGCGCGCCGCGCCCAGACGTCGGCGTCGGCAAAGCGACCATAGTGTTGATTGGCGCCCGCGTTGTACGCATACACCTGGGAAATCATCGGTGCCGCGAAAGAACTAACCTCGTCACCCTCGGCTGTTGGTGCAACCAGATCCGCGGCGCGCAAGAGTAGGTCGATCGACTTCTTGTGCCGGCCGGCGAGATGGTGAAAGCGGCCCTCGATAGACAATGCGTTCGCAGTCTCCAGTGGATTGGTTTCCGGATCCAGGTGTCGCAGGGCTTCGCGCACGTACTCGATGCCTCGTTGATCACCCGTCGCGACTAAGGAACTTGCCGCCTGACACTGCAATCGTGCTCGAGTTGCAGGATCGGTTGCGAGCGCGAGCGCGCGTTCGAAGTGTTCGCCCGCTGGAATCATTTCGCCGTGTAGCAGATAGGCCTTGCCGATTGCCTCTTCCTGGGCAAGTTGCTCCTCGACCAGTCCGAGGGCTTCGGCGCAATCCCGCGCGCGTCCGTAAGCGGCCACGGCTTCGTCGAAGGCAAAAACACGTTCGGCTTCCGCCGCTGCCTGCTTGGCGTAGTCGAGTCCGCGCTCGTGATCGCCCGCCTGAATATAGTGATGCGCAAGCTTTTCAACTGCGACCGGAGATTTTGCTCGGTGCTGCTCCAGTCCCTCCGCGGCATTGCGATGCAAGCGGCGGCGACGGATTGGGTTCAGCTCTTCGTAGAGCACTTCGCGAATCTTGTCATGTGTAAAGGTGAACGAGTCGCCGTGCGCCGGGGCGATGAGTTGCGCCCCCACGCCCTCATCCAAAGCGTCAAGCAGTGCCTCCTCACCCTGTTGCGCTGTTGCTGTTAGTTCTTCAAAAGTGAAAACCTTTCCGAGTACGGCAGCAGTTCGCAGTACGTCATTACATTCCGGACTAACCCGATCTAGTCGATTGCCGATCGCCTCTTTGACACTTTGCGGAATCACGAGTTCATTCACATCGCAGCGCTGCCAGCGCCCGCTCTCGCGTCGCACAGATCCTTTCTCAATTAACGCCTTCAACACTTCCTCAATAAAAAAGGGATTGCCCTCGGTTTCGCTGTGCACTGCATCGCCAAAGTCGGCGCTAACGTCTTCACCTAAGAGCGCGCCTAACTGAGCTGTCGTTTCAGTCTTGTTGAAACGCTTCAGTGGAATGCGGGTAACGAGGCGTTCGCGATTCCAGTCGACCAGGGCTTTGGCGAGGGGATGGGCGCGATCGAGTTCAGTTTCGCGATAGGCGCCGACGATCAGCACCCTCGCATCGCGCAGTTGTCGCAAGAGGTGGCCGAGCAACCAAAGCGTTCCGCGATCTGCCCAGTGAAGATCGTCCGCGTAAAATAGCAGGCCCTGGCGTCGCGCGAGATTTCCGAACACTTGCGCCACTGCGTCGAAGAAGAGCAGTCGTTCTTCATGCGGAGACAATTCATGACGCTGGGGCAACGGTCCCAGGCGGGTTTCAATTTCCGGAGCCAGCTTGGCGATCTGGGGACAGGCGTCGCCGAGAATTTCACGCAACGAGTCGTCATCATGTTCGCGCACCCAGCGGCGAAACGCTTCGACGAAAGGCAGATAAGGCGTCGTCGCTTCATATTCATAGCAACCGCCGCTGAGTACCACCGCGCCCTCAACCGCTGCCTGAATTGTCATCTCGCGCGCGAGGCGCGTCTTGCCGGCGCCGGGTTCGCCACTTAACAGCACTGCATGACCGTGCCCATCGCGCGCGCGTCGCCAGAGCTCGCGAGCTTCGGCAAGCTCACTGGCGCGACCTACCATCCGCCCACGAGATAAGGCATCGAGAATTGCAACCGCAGGCGCGCCGCCAGTTTCAGTTGTTCCGTCCGGCTGGGTGAGCGAAAGGCGCAGCGCTTCGCGGACCTCCGCAGCAGATTGGAATCGTGCCGCCGGATCTTTAGCGAGCAAGCGCAGTATCAACGTCTCAATTGAGCGCGGCAGATCTGAACGAATGGCTCGCGGCGGAACGACGGGAGCGTGCACATGTTGCGAGACCACTTCCAACGCATCGTGTCCGGTAAAGGGAAGGCGTCCCGTTGTGAGTTCGTAGAGAAGAACGCCGAGGGCATACAGATCGGCGCGTCCATCTACGGTCTGGCCAAGCGCCTGCTCCGGCGCCATGTAAGACGCTGTGCCGAGAATGATCCCGGCGCGCGAAACCCGCTCAGCGGACGTCAGTAACGCCAGTCCTAAGTCCGCAAGCTTCACACTGCTCGTTTCTTCGGGGCTGGATAGCAGCACGTTGTCGGGCTTTAGATCACGGTGAACGATGCTGTTCGCGTGTGCATGCTCGAGGGCGGCGCAAACTTGAGAAGCTATTTCCACGATACGCGGCAAGGAAAGATGGCGCGCCGCTGAAAGACTCGGGCCGTTCACCAGCTCCATCACGAAAAACGGCATTCCGTCGGCGTCGCCGATGTCATGTACAGCAACGATGTGAGGATGATTGAGCGCCGCTGCCGCACGCGCTTCACGCAGTAAGCGCTCGCGTGCATCGGACCATGAGGGGCTGGCGGGAAGGACTTTGATGGCGACTTCGCGCATCAATTCGAGGTCGGTGGCGCGGAACACGATCCCCATGCCGCCGCGGCCTAGTTCGCTGTCGAGCCGGTACCGATCGCGCAAAACTGCGCCCGCCGCGAGCGAGTAGGAGCGGATCTCATTGGGAAGAATCTGGGTTTCCTGAGAATCCATTTAAGAAAGGATAACAGAAGCCACGACGCGGAGGCAGGAAGCAGGAGCGGAAGGCAGAGGCAGGAGTCGCAGCCGCTCAAGGTTTGAAGTTGTAGGTGATAGTTCCCAGGACGTCGCCATTTCCCGGAAGTTTGTCGGGAGAGAATGTGGCCCTTCTCGCCGCCTTGATTGACGCGGCCCGAAGTTGCGAGTCGCCCGCTGAAGAGCGCCACGAGGTTACCTTGCCGGCGCGGTTCACCCGAATAGTCACAGTGATTGTGCCTCCAACTCCCGCAAGCCTCGCCCGAGAAGGATAGTCAGCAGCCGGCACAGTCTTCGCGGCACTCGCTAGTTCATCGCCAACGACCGGAGCATTAGGATCTGAGTTGGGCGCTGATGTGTCAGCGTTAGCAGAGTTGTTTTCCGCGGTCGCGGTTGTTGTAGGGGCTGTCGCGCCGTTTGTCTGAGGAGCAGCAAGTTCATAAGTGATGCTCCCTCTTACCACTCGACCTCTGGGGCTAATCTCCGCGACCTTATCAGGGGCAAAGGTTGCTTGCTTCGCGGCTTTCACTGCCGCCGCTCGCAGCCGCTGATCGCCGTTCGAAGACACAGCGTAGACTACTCGCCCATTTTTATTTACCCGAATGTTGACCGTAATTGGACCAGTTATTCCGGCATCTTGAATCTCGGCAGGATATTCCGGTCTGGGAACGTTCAGCTCCATTCCAGCTAACGCACCAGCAACAGTGAAGAAAGGTTTCTCCTTCACTGGGGTCGCTTCCGACTTCGCAACGATTGGGGCCGGCGCTTCAGGCCGGAAAAGATATTGGGTTACACGGTAGGCTGCGAAGGCACTGGCGACCAGCACGAAAGCGATGAGGAACCAAACAACTATCGGTGTGGTGGCAGGTGCATGCGCAGAAATTGGATCAGGTGTAGCAAGCACCTCCGGAGCAGCAAGTGAAGGAAAACTTTCGTTGTCGATCAAGGCTGTGTAATCGCGAGTGCAATACAACAGTGGGGTATTCTCATATACAGTGCCGCATTTCGGGCATCGTTTGTTTGAAAACTGGGGTTCGTCGTCATCAGTCGCCGAAGCTGAGAGTCCGAGTAATGATCCTGAAAAGCCGGCCGCTCGCTTGTTCAGTGCCGGTGTTTGAACTGCGCGTGCTGACATCGGAGAGTCTGGTGCTGCGATCGGGGTTGCTTTGGGCAGGGTGATATCTACATTCGAGACTACCGCGCCAGGCTGAGGGAGTGTTTCGTCTTCTTCGCTGATCGGAGGCGGCTCAGCAGTTGATACGCTTGCGGCCGCGACAGGCTTCGGTTCAGGTGGCTGCAACTCTGTCGGCGCCGCTACCGCAGCAATATTGGGATCACTAATTTGTGGCGTTGGTTCGCTTGTTGGCCAAGGGGCTGATTCAGCTTCCAATGATATCGACAGCGCTTCAGCTTCCTTTGCAACAGGCTCCGGTGGCGAAGGGGCAGAAAGCAATGGCGCCACCGTTGACTCAGCTGCAAGCTTCACTGGCTCAGCCACTTCAGCATTTAATGTTTCGACAAGCTCCGGTTGGCCCTCAGGTGCTTGAGACTCAGCCGAGGTTTCGGTTAGCGTTGTAGTTGTAAATTCAGTAGCGTCGACTGTAGCCGGAGCCGGTTTCGCTGGTTCGGAGTCTCCGGTGATAGTTGCGGAGGATTTCTTTTCGGTAGTCTCAGCTGACTCTGGCGTTCTTACAGGCATCGCCGGACGCAGAGGCGGCGAGACCTTCGTCAGTAATTTGGTTACGTCAGAGAACCCCCTTCTAATGGACCATTCCACCGCCGTAAGGTTGAGGTGATCGCGCAGTTGCGGATCGGCGCCAGCTTCAATCAGGCGTGCCACGACCTCCGCGTGACCCATAACTGCTGCAAGGATCAGCGCGGTCTGGCCGCCCTCATTCAGGCAATTCACATCCGCCCCGGCATCTAGCAGGGCCTTCACAGCAGACAGATCGCCAGTTGATGCTGCGCGCACCAATGGAGACGCAACAGAGGGTTCTTTGTCCTTGCTTGGGCTAGTCACGGTATTTAAAAAGACGACCACCGTGAAGACTAGTGATTCCTGCCGGCTATTTCAAGCCCGTTCTACTGTCCGCAAGTGGCGTTGATGATTGTGTTCGCCTTGCGAACGAACTCCGTTGCCCAAGCCTCCGGTGGGGCATCGCGTTCAGAATTGCGCGAGGCGCGGAAGACTCGCGTGATTAAGCCGTTGCTTTGCTCAGCAGCCAGCAATCGCTGGAGGCCGGCGGCGAGAAGTTTGCGACCCGCTTCGCTAACCTCGGGATTGCCCACATTCTTTGCTGTTGTAGCACATGTGCCGCCGCTTACTTTGATGGGATCCTTCCCGCGCCAGGCTTCCAAACGGGCTTTCTTCTCGCTGGCACTCGAATGGCCAAACGTCGAGCCCATATCACTGATGTAATAAACGGCCTGGCCCGCCTTGCACGTGCGCGAGCCGTCGCTGTTCTTCTCCGAATCGAGACAGGCAAACCTCTGGTTGTCGGTTTTAGTATCGCCGTGATCGATGAATGCGAGCCAGAGTTTGAAGGCATCAATCTCTGCGCGTGGCGCGCCATTCTTCAACAGATTATCAAGTGTCTCCTGGAGCCCTGCTGCATCTTTCCCGTTGCAATCGACGTCGATGCCTTTACCGAGCGAAAGCTCGATGCCCGCAGCTGGTTGAAAAGGCGTGAAACTCGTCCCCTGAAAATCTTTGGTCAGGCTCTTCTTGCAATCCTGACAGGTCACATCCGAAACCCACTCGTCGTCCGCGAAGAAGCCTAGCGCTTGAGAAAAACGCGACGAGAGAAATTCACCGTAGATTTCTCCGTTTCGTTTGTCGCGGCCTTGTCCTTTGAAGTGAGGCTTAACTTTGTAGCGCACTAAGTCGCCGCTTTCATCTACCACCCCAGCAACTGAGCAATGAAATTTGGGAGTTGTACCGGAACCTTTTTCATCCGGGTTCGCCACACAAACGATCGGGGACGCCAGGCCTTCGGCATTGACGGGTGGTGCACCAGTGCGTGGTCCGTTGGTGGGGTTGTGCCCGAGAACGGGGTCGTATCCCGGATCAGGTTCGTGCCAAACCTTCGCCGTGCGCTCGGCATTCGCGCGCGCTTCAGCGGTGAAACAAGCTTCTTTAGATTTTTTCTGAGCCGTCGTGGGCCAGGCGAGTAAGGCAAGCAAACAAGTGAACGATACGGCGAATGAAAACTTACGATGCATTGATGGACCCTCTCTTACTGACTGTGGACCAGTTTGCAATGCTCTCGGCAATCGGAGGGCCACGAGCAAGAGAGACCCGGGAGGGAATGTCTCTGCTAGGCGCAAAAGAGAAGCTGGAGGCGGGCGGGTCGAGGCTGTATTGATTTCGTATGCTAGCCAGCTATGAAGTGTCTTACATCGGATTTCCACCAGGAACGCTCATTTCGGGTGAGTTAACAGCTGGGAGTTCTCAAAGAGCGCAGAAGAAACTCTTGCGCCCGGAGCGATGCTGTGGTTAGTATGAAAGTGCCCCGGCTCTAGAAAGCCACACCTACTCACAAATTCCATCCCGACAGCCCCATTTCCTCTGAAGAAAAAGACAGGAGCCTTTCTTGGTCTCGTTGTCAGGAGGTTTCTTATGAAGGCGAGCGAAACGGATAGCGAAAACAGGCGGCAGCTACGCACAGCAGTTTGCTTCGTTTTAGCTTTTGGTTTGTTGCAAGTCATGACGGGTGTGGCCAGGGCACAAGAATGCCCCGATCCGCCGCCGGAAACTTCGGGCTCTCATAGCTTTCGTCGCGTGGGTGAAACATTCGACATCCCAATCAGTCTTGGAGAGTGCCAGGCAATTTCGCTGACGGTGCGTTGGTCCAATGGACGCAACAACGGTAGCCTTTTCAACCTTACCTTCTTCGACGGTGACGATCGGCCGCTTTATACGAGACAGATCTCGGCGTTCATCACGGGCATGTTTGAGTTTCCGCTTGTGCCAGTTGAACAGCAGGGCTACGGTTTGGTGTCCCTTAAGGACGTACCGGCACTGGTTACCGTGCAGGCCGTATATCCCTTTGGTCCGCCGGCTGTTCTGCACTATACAATCGCGCGCGCAAACTATCGTCCTCGCGGCAAAGTGCGGGGCATAGATTCCAGGCTGACAACTACTCTTCAGACTGCACCTGGCAGATTGTTAACCACGACAAACGCCTACACTCTGACTGAAGTATCGTTGCCGGAACCAAGAGAACTGGAGTTGGCCGGCAAGAGGAAAACAGTGCGCACGGCGTACCGCATCCAGATATCGCCGGAGAAAGTCGCCTCGTTCGGAAATGCGATTGACATGATCTGGATTGACGACATCGCTGTGCCTGTCTTTCGTAGTAATGCGGATTCAACGTCGACTGTGGTCGCCTTAATTTTCGACGAAGCCGTGTTGCGAAACGGTGCTGAGATTTCAGTTTCTAATCTTGCAGCGAGTCGCTTCCAGGCATTTCCCGAACGGCTGGCTTATCAATCGAGACTCTCCAGCGCGCCGACGGATTTGGCGGTGACTGAAGCAGGCAACGTCGTGGTTGGGATCAAAAATGCGGCGCGTGTCATTGGCGGACGCCGGCAACCGTTGGTCCTGATTCAACTGCGAACGAATCGCCCTTTTCCAGCGCGCGACAGTGCTTTGCGTCTTCAGGTGGGTAAGCGTTTATTTCTTGATGAACTGGACGGAGATCATACTGGGCGGACGTTGACGCTGACATTAACGCCGCAGATGTTCGCCGAGTTGAGTGACGGTGCAGCGATCATGGCGTTCTATGGCAAGCCCGATGGGAGCGGTTCAGCGGGGAAAGAAGTCTGGTATTTTGGACGACTGAATAAGACTCTAATCGAAACGGGTGGCGGGACAGCGGGTATCAGGTAACAGGTGCCGGTTGGCAGGTGACGTCACCCGTCACCGTCGCAAGTTACTGCTTCAGTTGCCGTAGAGCCTCGATCGCTGACGCGAATTGCGGGTTTACTTCCAAAGCTTTTGAGTAGTACTTGATCGCTTCTTCCTTGTTCCCTTTTTTCAGATAGGCTTCCGCCAGACTGTCGTAAGTATTTGCCGACCGGGGGTAGGCCTCAACATTCAATTTGAAGATCTCGATCGCATCATCGGTCTTTCCGTCGCGCAGCAGTTCGTAGCCCAGCCGGTTCACATCGGCCTCGGTCTCCAGATAGACATGCGCCGGATCTTCACGGAATGATCGGTAAGCTTTGCTTGCTGCTGTGTATCCCCCTGACTTTAATGCGCTCGTTAGCTGCTGCGCCAAACCATTTCCGGGAACAAACTTCAAAATCGCGGCCATCGCCGGATCAATGTTGGCTTTGTAGTCAGCGGATGTTAGCTCGGCCGCGATTTGCGGCGCCGTCCACTTGCGCGTGTCACGCGGATCCATGTCTTGCCACCAAAGAGTTGAGGCCTGAATCGATATTTTGCTGTTAGGTAATTCCACAGTTCTCGCATCACCGAAGTGGTTCGGATTCGCCGCTGTTGGCTCGCCAACGAAAATGGCGTTCGTGTATTTCTCCAGCTCGTTGACGGCGTTTTGCGCCGCGGAAAACGTTTCGCGACCGATGATGACAAACAGATTGCCAGGCTTGTTGACGCGAGACTTAATCATCCCGATCGTGACTGGCAGATTCAGATAATTATTGCCGCCACCGTTGAGCCGCATATCGAGCACGAACTTATCGATTTGGTTCGCCTCGACATACTCAAAGACTTTTTTGAAAAAAGCCTCAACAGTTTCACCGGGCTTTTCTCCCGCTTGCGGTCGATCCTGAACAGCGTTGAACTGAACGTAGGCGATTCCTTTCTCGCACCCCTGCGCACAGGCAGCCTCTGGTCCTGTGAGGTGTTGAAACCAGAAGTTGTTGTTTGGGTCGCGCAGCCAGAGGGGAGCCTGCGCCCCGGCGGAGTTACGCGCATCGATCCAAGTGGTGGGACTCTGCGCCATCAAGTGGCGCAACTGGCCGGTCGGTTTCAGTTCCAGAGTGATTTGACGCCCGTCCTTCTCAATTACCAACTGGACCTTTTGCAGGTCGTCGGCGATACGCAAGGCGTGAAGCACTTCGGGAATCGCAAGCAGGCGCGGCGCGTTGGCTTTGATGCCCATCTCATTGTCGCGCCAGGCAATCTCACTCACCAAACGTAAGGCCTGATCGACCGTACTGTTTCCAATTCTCAACACTCGGCCGCCTACTGCCTCGCGATATTCAGGCGCCGCTGCCTGCACGAAAAGCCCGTCCTTAAAAACATAAAGACGCACTGGATAGACTGAAGTAAAAACCCGCTGGATCCGCATGTGGGTGTGACCGTCGCCGATCATGCCAACGATCCGCGACAACTCGACGATGATTTCATGGTCGGCCATAGTCGGAATACGTTCATCAAGTCGTTTCACAGCCGCTTCAAATTGTTCCCGATTCATTGTGTGAAACAGATTGCGATGGGTCTTCTGCATGCTTGCCGCGAAGTAGCGCAGATCTTCACGCCATTGCTCAGCTGTTAAGCGCGTCTGGGCAATTCCGCTGGACGTTAGAGCCAGCAGGAAAATCAGCCAGACCGCGAATCGTTGGATCGAGAACATGTGCAAGCCTCCCGTTTAGGTGATGAAGTGTAGTTCGGGCCATACTTCGCTTTGGCGAAGTGGCAGACAGACCAGTCCCTGGAGTTTCCAACATGAAAACACCACGGCTGAGACGTTTGTGTCAGGAAAGGAACTACAACCTAGAAGGCTTTCTTAAAAAAGCGCCCGGTCTTCTTAACGATAGAAACGACTTTAGAGTCTTTTTTGGCGGCGGAAGGTGGCGTGCCTGGCCGGATCATTCCGGGTTGAGACTGCGATGAGTCGACACGAGTCTGTCGCGGAACACTTCCGACAATCACGCCTCGCGTTCCGAGGGAGTTGTCTGGCAGCGGTTCTGTCCCGGTTTTTGACGTCAAATTGCGAGAGGGTTCCTGGGTAGCTAAGCGAGTATTTTTTGCGGTGTTGCTGACCATGGTCACCGTAGGATCCTCAGCAACCGGCTCTTCCGCGTCCTTATCCGGACCGCTTGCAATTTCTTGTTGAGTCGCGGGCTGGCTCACAGTGACCTGTGGCGCTGACGCTGGTTCCGAGCTCACCGTGACAGCTCGCTCCAGGGAGGCATAACCAACGGCGAAGATCACAACGCCGAACACGACTCCGAAGAGCGAGAGTAGCGAACGTCGCGAGTTATTTCGCTTGCCTTGAGTTATTGGCTTTTGTGAAGTTGGGGAAGGTGTGGGGTTATCAAAAACAAGGTCGATTCCGTCCATGTCGCAACAGTTCTGGTCGTCCTCGTAGATAAATTCACACTGCGGGCAACGTTTCATTTTTCGGTCTCCGGATAGACTGTCTTTGGGGCGCGGTAAGTAAGTCGGGGTCGGGGTGTGAGAAATACCGCAGTTTTGAGGATATACCGTTTAGCTCCGGCGACACAACAAAAAAGATTTTGGGAGCTAAGTCGAACCGCTGCTAGTCTTTTCCGCTCAGCGCTTCGAGCAGAATTCTGCCCGTGACATTGCTGGGTGCCTGGATTCTAAGGATTGCTGCAAGAGTGGGGGCGATATCGGCAGGGGTTGCCGGTTGAAAGTACCTCCCGCCGGCAACCCCGCTGCCTCGAATAATTAAGGGAACATGCGTGTCATAAGAATAAGGAGAGCCGTGGGTGGCGTTAATGGCAGTACTGGAATAAGTATATGGTTCCGTCACAAAAATAACGTTCCCGCTGCGGCGTGCGAAGAAGCCGTGTTGCACTCGCCTGGCGACCGGGTCAACTGAGGAATCCTTTGCGCTGCTGGCGAGAGCGCCTCCCCGCAGGAGCTGCCCGCGGGTGAAGTAACGAGCAACTCCGGGAACGGTCAGCGCAGCTTCACCAGCAACGCGCTCAGCCTCTTCTACGTCCACCCGGTCACGTCGTAGCGCCTCGAGGTTGAAATAGATGTTGTTGTTGATGATGGCCTCTGACGTCTTGCCCGAGTCGTCGTAGCGATAAAGGTAATCGGCAGTAGGATCCGGCGACTTAGCCTGGCGATTGTAACGAGCACTAATGGCGGCGCGGACTCGCCGCTGGATCTCTGCATAGTCGGCGCGGCCAGCGGCTAGTCCCGCGGTCAGGACTTGTTTCGGTATGGGTGCAACGCCATGGTCGGCGGTGAAGACAACGATTGTGTTACTAAGTCCGATACGTGCATCTACAAAGTCCAGTAACTCAGCGACCTGCTGATCGAATCGCAGCGTGATGTCCATCACCTCCTGGCTGAACGGGCCATAACGATGCCCGACGAAGTCGTTTGAATCGAAGCTAATGCTCAACACGTCTGTGTCTTCATCTCTTCCCAGATCCTCTACTTCGATAGTCTGCTTGGCAAAGGAAAGTTCGATCTCGTTGCCAAAAGGTGAGAACTGGACCGCTTCATAAAACTTCGGTCCCGTTTTGTCGGCTCCGCCCGTGATGGTGTGAGGGAAGGAGTTTGTTTCGCCCGCAACTTTGCCGATGTCTTCCCAAGGTGGAGAATCTGGGCCGGCCCGCTTCAGATATTCCTCCGGCGCCAGCAACCGCTCCCACTTCGCCTTGAAAAACCTATCCGCCGGACGTTGCGCATTGAACTTCGTCACCCAGGCTGGCAGCTCTTTGAAGTAATAATCGGAAGAAATCATTGCACCTGCTTCCGGGCTATACCAGTAAGCAGCGTTTGCGTGTCGCCCGGGAGGCAAAATCGCCGCGCGATCCTTCAGTGCGATCCCGATTACCTTCGAGCGATCGTTGGTGCTGAGCCGCAATTCATCGCCGAGCGTAGACGCCAGGAGGCGCCGGGGACTCGCACCGGTCTCCGTGTGAGAGCCGCCGAGGACCAGGGCAGTGCCGTCAGAGACACTGCTGACCTTTTTCCCGGTATCCCGATCGGGCCATTCGTTACCGACAATGCCGTTGGCGGCAGGATATGCTCCCGTCAACAGAGTGGCGTGGCCCGGCGCTGTGTAGGTAGGAAAATGATCGTAATTCGCATCGACCCATGATGCGCCTTCGCGCATCAGTCGTTTCAGACCTTTTTCTCCGAAGAGGTCGCCAAAGCGTTCCAGATAGTCGTAACGAAATTGATCGGCGACGATCAATAGCACCAGCCGCGGACGCTTGAACGATGAGTTCGCTCGCGTGCGTTGCTGCGCCGCGGATAGATAATGCGGTGCTAACAGGCAGACCAGGAGGAGTGCTAGAACGGAAGTTCTGGTCCGCGGGCTGATTCGTAGCATGGGTTAGTTATAGATACCGTTCTTTCAAAATCGCCAGGTGGTGGGCCGAATGGCCGGCGATGATGTATGCGAGAGCCCGCACTGTAAAGGGATTGTCGCTCGCGATACCTGATCGATTCCAGATTCCCTGTGAATCTTCGCCACTTTCAGCGGGTAAGTTGTGGAAGAAGGCCAGTGTGGCCATGCGAATCGCGTGAAACTCGGCGATGTGATTCTCCCAATCAAAGTCATCCGCTCGCCCTCCAGCCACACCGATTTCCTGATCGTAACTGGGCAAAGGCTCGGTAAAGCCCCGAGCGAACCAGAGCGCGCGAAAGAGAAAGACGCGTTCTGTATCGTTCACGTGATTGAGCAGTTCGCGCATCGACCACTTGTCGGGCGCATAACGGTGTAACGATTGCTCCTCAGAAATATCTCTCAAGAAGGCGACTGTTTCATCAAGTTGGCGTTTAAGTACAGCGACTACATCGTCCTCAGTGATGCGATTGATGTAGCCATAATAGTAGGAGGCGGCTTCGTTTGGTTGCGGGCGCATAGTGATGGAATCGTAAAACAGCGTGATTGAAACGGCAAACTATCAAACCATTTTCCGCATGTCATTTGTGATTTCTCATATCTCATCTGTTGCGTTCGATCGCAACACAACCGCAGAGACACAAAGACGCGGAGGCGCAAAGAAAACTAATCAGCTGCACCAGTGTTACTGAAATGACTTAAGCCCTTTGTCATAAAAGCCAGCTGGGGTGTTTTGCTTTTCCTTTGCGTCTTTGCGCCTCAGCGTCTCTGCGTCTCTGCGTCTCTGCGCTTTCCTTTTGAAACAGCGGCCGCAAGCGGCTCTTCCTGACCGTGAGGTTGTGACGTAAAACCCAATGAAAAATGAGGAATGACAAATGGAAAATGGTTAGATCTGATTCCTCAAATTGTCAGCGTCTCTCCGCCCATGTTACTTTGATTCCGCCAGCTAACTCTTTTGAATCATGAAGCGCTCTGCTCCGACATCCACTCCCAAACAATCCAATCAGCGTCTGCGAGAGTTAACGGGAGAGTTACGCGAGCTCGATGAGCGACTGCGGTTAGGCGGCGGTCCGGAGAAGATCGAAAAACAACATCAACAAGGCAAACTCACCGCACGAGAACGCCTTGCGCTCCTCCTCGATCAGGGATCATTCGCGCAGGAAGTCGGATTACTCGTCGCTTACGATCAATATGACGGGACCGCTCCGGGTGCGGGAGTTGTAACGATCGTGGGGCGAGTCGAGGGCAGGGAAGTTGTCGTAGTCGCAAATGACGCAACGGTCAAAGCGGGGTCCTGGTGGCCCGAAACGATCAAGAAAATTCTTCGCGCGCAGGAGATCGCGATGCGTTCTCATGTGCCGATCATTTACCTCGTTGACTCTGCGGGCGTGAACCTTCCTTATCAGGGCGGCGTGTTTCCCGGGCAGTACGGCGCGTCGCGCATCTTCTATTACAACTCCCTGATGCGCCGCTATCTCAAGATTCCGCAAATCGCGGCGGTGATGGGTCCGTGCATCGCCGGCGGTGCTTATCTGCCCGCTTTATCTGACGTGATTGTCATGGTTGAAGGCACGTCATTCATGGGCCTGGGCGGCGCGAATCTGGTTAAGGGTGCGACCGGGCAAACGATCGACAACGAAACGCTAGGCGGCGCTCGTGCTCACAATGAAATTTCAGGTGTGGCCCACTATCGCGTGAAGAACGACGAAGATTGCATTGCAAAGATTCGCGAATTCGTTTCTGAGCTCCCGAAGAATCCTGCGAGTCCGGTAGTGATCCAACCGCCCACCGAAGCTGCCAGAGCGGCCGACGAGTTGTACGGAATAATTCCCGAAGATCACAAGCAACCTTATAACGTTCGTCATTTGCTAGATTGCCTGCTCGATGGCGGTCATCTGGATGAGTTTCAAGCGGATTACGCGAAGGAAATGATCACCGGTCACGCGCGCGTCCGTGGCATTCAAGTGGGAATTATCGCCAACAATCGCGGCATGATTCGCGCACCAGGCGGTGGCCAGCCACGTTTCGGCGGCATTATTTACACGGAATCCGCCGAGAAGGTGGCGTTCTTCATCGAGACCTGTAACCGTCGCCAGACGCCCCTCTTATTTATTCAAGACGTTTCCGGATTCATGGTTGGACCGGAAGCAGAACACTCGGGAATCATTCGCGCTGGTGCGCAATTCGTCGAAGCTATGGCCACCGCTTTGGTACCTAAGATTGTGCTCACGGTGAATCACGCTTCAGGTGCTGGTTATTACGCAATGGCGGGCCAGGGCTTTGATCCGGACTTTATTTTCAGTTGGCCGACGGGACGCATGGGCGTAATGGAAGGCGACTCCGCTGTGCAGGCAGTCTTTGGTAGTCAACTCGAAAAACTCAAACGCAACGATCTGGGACCGAGCGAGCAACTGATCGCAGAGATGAATGCAGTCCGCGACACGTATGAAACCGAACTTGACGCAAAGTATGCGGCGGCGCGCGGGTTTGTTGATGCAGTGATCACGCCGGAGGGTACTCGCGATGCGCTCGAACTGGCTTTACGCGTAGGCTTGAATTATAGCGGACCGCATATTGGGCAATTTGTTTTGACAAATTGGACTTAGATCTTTGGACTTTGGTCTTTGCTCGCTGTCATACAGTAATGAGATCAGCGGCGGAAAGACCAAAGACCAAAGACCTAAGGCCAAAGACCAAAGCCAAAAGCCAGGAACCGAGAACCAGGTCAAGAAATCATGAAATCCATCGTAAGGATCGCAGCGGGCCAGGGTTTTTGGGGCGACTTGCTCGACGCACCTGTGCGGCAGGTTGAAGGTGGTCCCATTGATTACATGATGCTCGATTACCTCGCCGAGGTAACTATGTCGATCATGCAGAAGCAGCGTTCGCGCGATCCGCTCGCCGGTTACGCAAAGGATTTCGTGCCGTTGATGAAGCAAATCCTTCCCACCTGCGTTAAACGTAACATTCGTGTGACTGCCAATGCGGGCGGGGTGAACGTTGAAGGTTGTGCGGCGGCAGTGCGGGAAGTTGCTAAGGAACTCGGCTTGGCTGGACAAGTGAAGATCGGCATCGTCACCGGCGACAACATCATGCCGCGGATCGATGAGCTGCTAGACAAAGGGATCGAGTTGCGCAACATGGATACGAACGAACCGTTGTCGCAGGTGCGTGATCGGATTCAAAGCGCGAATGTTTACCTGGGCGCCTGGCCGATGGTTGAAGCCCTGAATCGCGACGCGCGTATCGTCATTACGGGCAGAGCGACGGACACGGGGTTGACTCTTGCGCCGCTGATCCATGAGTTTGGTTGGCAAGCGGACGACTGGAACAAGATGGCCGCGGGCACAATCGCCGGCCACATCATCGAGTGTGGCGCTCAATGCTCGGGTGGAAACTGCCAATATGATTGGCGCAGCATTCCCAATCTGGCCGACGTAGGGTTTCCGATTGTTGAAGCCGTCCCGGACGGCACGTTCGTGATCACCAAGCACGAGAATACGGGTGGTTGTGTAGGAATCCCTTCGGTCAAAGAGCAACTGGTTTATGAGATGGGCGACCCGCACGAGTACATCACTCCTGACTGCGTCGCCGATTTCACTTCGATCAGGCTGGCAGACGCGGGGCCCAATCGCGTGCGCGTTTTTGGAATAGAAGGGCGACCGGCAACCGAATTTCTGAAAGTATCGATCAGCTATTCCGCCGGCTTCAAAGCGATCGGCACGCTCGTGTATTCCTGGCCTGATGCGTATGAGAAGGCGCAACTTGCGGATCAGATCCTGCGCGCGCGCCTGGAGCGTTTAGGGTTGGGATTTGATCAAATACTGACTGAGTTTGTAGGTGCGAATGCAACGCATGGCGCGTTGGCAGGCGAGCCTCGGCCAGATTTGCCTGAGGTGCAGTTACGTGTGGGTGTGCGCGGCGAGGATCGAAAAGCAGTCGAAAGATTCACCAAGGAGATTGCGCCGTTGATTCTTACTGGCCCGCCAGGCGTGACGGGCTTTGCTGGCGGGCGACCGAAGGTTGAAGAGATCGTTGCCTTTTGGCCGGCGCTGATGCCGAAGATTGAGATTACTCCGCATGTTGAAATCATCGACGCTTAGTAGTAACGGGTGGCGGTGTCGGGTGACAGGTATCTGTTGGCGGGTGACACTGTCGGGTGAAGGGTAGCAGGATGGACCCTGGTTCGGTGGGGGAGCGTCCGCATCAATATGTGACCTCACTCGTGTCAACACGAGGTTCAAAAGACCAAAGACCAAAGTCCCTCATAATGCAGATCCAACTAACTAAACTCGCGCATGCGCGCTCCGGCGATAAAGGCGACACTGCGAACGTCGGTTTGATCGCCCTGCGCCATGAGTTCTATCCGATCCTTGTGCGCGAAGTAACTGCCGAGCGAGTGAAACAACACTTTGGAGGGATCGTTAAAGGGAATGTCGAACGGTTTGAGTTACCCAATCTCGGCGCGCTCAACTTTCTCCTACACGAAAGTCTCGGTGGCGGCGGGACGCTTTCGTTGATGACGGATGCGCAGGGAAAGACCTTTTCGACAGGGTTGCTTCGCATGTCGATTGAAGTCCCTGATGAGGAGGCGCGCAGCCTCGGGCTAATCCAGGGTTGAACCCTGCCGCAAAGAAGCAAAGACATTTTCCATTATGTCATTTCTCATTTGTCATTTTCATTAAAAACCGACACCGCCAAGTCGCCAAGAACCGCAGAGTTCGCCAAGCAGATTAAATTGAACCTAGTACTTTATGCTTAGCACTTTGTCAGCAGCAGCACTAACATGTTTCCCCTCAAATTTCATCAGCGAACAAAGTTCACAGCACCAAGTTCAAAGCTCGTTTTCATCTTGGCGAACTCTGCGGTTCTTGGCGACTTGGCGGTTTGCTTACGGCTTGGAATGAGAAATGAGAAATGAGAAATGGAAAATGATTTGTTCCTGCCGTTGCCACAACTACGGTCGCAACCGCAGCCGATACAGTCGGTAGTCGCCCACCAACTCACCGCTATCCCGTTCATACCAACGATCCAGATTCGACAGATCCGGTTCCTTACTTGCCGGAACAACTAGATAAGAGATGACGTGCTGGAGGGCTAGTTCCCGCGTGAAGGTGGCACGGTAGGTTTCGTACTCTGCAACCTTCTGGGCGATCTCATCGGCGGAAATCGGAGTTACCTGCACAGCCAGATCCGGGATCACTCGTTCGTGTCCAAAGGTTGCGGCGGCAAAGGTGCTGCTCGGCTTGCTCAATTCCTGCTTGAACTTCTGGCTGTCAACGCCCGTGTAGTAAAGATACTGATAAAAGCGGGCGCGACTCTCGCCGTCAGCAAGGTGCAGGAAATCGAAGTGCGGGGCCCAGAACACCGCATGCGAAGTAAACGTCGGCAAGATCACTGCCACCTTGTTTTCGCTTGCAAGCACGAGCGGACGGGGATCGCGAGCCGAAGTTGTCCCTGCTTCTGTCGCCGCTAATACTTTAAGTCTTTGGCCCACCGCCGCCGCCCGATCCGTAAACTGGCTGTCGCGGATGATTACCTTTGCCGGAGCGAGCACCTCGATCGCCGCCCACCAGATCGCAATGAAAACGATCCGGCCGACGATGCGATAACGAACCTGTTTCGCCTCGTCCCTTCCGCGCCAGAGCAGAATGCCGGTGATTACCAGTCCCACCAGCGCGAGATAATTTGCTATGAACCACTCGTAGTGAAAGGGTTGTAGCGAACGGCCGGTAACAATTTGTTGGTTGAGAATAAGAAGAGGAGCCACTGCGAAAGAAGCCGCAAATAGAGTCGCCGGAGCTCGCCCGTCCACTCGTTTGCTTTTGGCGCCGAAGACAAGGAGCGCAATTACTGCGAGGCCGAGCAACTCCGGAACACGAAACAAGTCGGGCGCATGAGAGAGAATCAACTTCTGGCCCGTATCCATCGTGTGGGATCGATTTGATACGAGAACGGCATAGGGAATAAGTGCGGCTATGGTGACGGCCAGAATGATAGCAAATGACTTAATCGCCACTCGCGAGTCGGCAAAGTTGCTGATAAACCAGAGCAGTGCCAGACAGGTCAGCCACGCCAGCGCGGAAGTCCAAAGGAAGAAGTAGGAAAAGATCAGCAACGCCAGGCTAACACCAGCCATTAGGGCCCAGACCAAAGACTTGTTGCGCTCGTTGAGAGATTTCCAGGTTAAGGTGCAGAAAACAAAGAACAGTGGAAAGGGAGCTAACGGTTCATACCGGCGCAGAAAGGGAAGGAACGAATAGTTCGATCCTGAAATAAAGAGATGAACCAGACCTTCTCCGGCCGCAAGGGCACCGAACGAGAGGACGATGAGTGCTCCAGCGCTCGCGAGCTTTTCATCCCGTGTCACGTTGGCGAGCAACCAGAAGATCGCAAGGCAGGAAAGAAAGGGTGCGATTATTCCTAGGATGATAAAGGCTGTGGAGGAGGATAATCCGAGGAGGCGCGCTGGGACGGCGATCAGATAGGAGGGCACGAACTGAATCGAGAAGAGCGATTCCGGTTGCATTTCACCGGGTCGTTCGTCGCGCCCGGTGTAGGCATCACTGCGACGCGGACGACCGTCGATCAGTGCCTGCACGTAGGCTGAGTAAACCCATTCGTCACCATGAAGTTCTGCGTAACTGCCATTCCATTGCGAACCGCGACTACCCCACATGAGAAATTGAGGAATGAGGGCCAGCAGGGTTACCGTCAGAGCGGCGAGAATTCCCCACTTCCAGATTATCGTGTGCGCTTGAGGCATTCGTTTACGGCGCGGATGGACTAAAAGTCCTCTCGAGCTGGGTTGTGTTGTTACAATCCTGAACCTAGAGGCCGCTGCAAAGACTAAT
>JBAPXA010000436.1:0-7597 GCA_049283975.1 Pyrinomonadaceae bacterium
AAGCGTGCCTGACTACACAAGAGGACCCATGAAGATTCTGATCCTAAATCACAACGAGGTTGAAGAGCTTCTTCCCATGAATGAATGCATTCCCCTCATGCGTGAGGCCTTGATTGCACTCGCAGCGGGAAAGGTTCACCAACCATTAAGGACCATCATCCGGCCACCTGACGCCAAAGGTGTGATGGGATTGATGCCGTCCTACATGTCTGGCGCCGCACCTCGGGCGGCGGCATTTGGATTGAAGGCAATTTGCGTCTTCGGCGGAAACCCAGCAGTGGGTAAGGATTCACATCAGGGCGGTGTGCTGCTGTTTAGTGCGGAGACAGGTGAACTCCTCGCCATCATGAATGCTTCAGCGATTACAGCCATTCGTACCGCAGCCGCCTCAGGTGTAGCGACAGAAGTGCTTGCCCGCACGGATGCCTGCAATCTCGCCGTGCTTGGTTCGGGGGTGCAAGCTCGTACCAATTTGATTGCAATGACTGAGGTGCGTGCGATCAAGCGCTGCCGGATTGCAAGCCGGCAACCCGAAAACGCGCAAAAGTTTGCTGAGGAGATGAGCAAACACGCCTCATTCCCAATCGAAGCAGTCGCGAACGTCGCCGCTGCTCTGGAGGAGGCAGACTTGATTGTCACGGCCACCACAGCTAAGGAGCCGATCGTGAAGCGCGAATGGATCGCACCCGGCGCGCACCTCAATCTCGTCGGTTCCAGCATTCCCAGGGCTCGCGAAGTCGACAGTGAGACAATCGCAGCAGGCAGCCTGTTTGTGGATCGGCGTGAATCAACTCTGAACGAAGCTGGCGACTATCTCTTCCCGGCTCGTGAAGGTGTCATCGGTCCGGATCACATTCGCGCCGAACTCGGCGAAGTTCTTACTGGAGAGAAACCAGGTCGCACATCCGCAGACGAGATTACGATCTTCAAGTCTCTGGGGATTGCTATTGAAGATCTTTTTGCGGCGGAATACCTTTATCGCAAGGCTCAGGAAGAGGAGGCTGGTTCGTGGGTGGAGTTTTAGAACCATTCTCCATTCACTCCTATTTGCGATTTAGCGTCAAAGCGCAGAGGCGCGAAGGCGCAGAGCCGCAAAGGACAAGAAAAACCAACATGTTTTGTGATGGTTCGTGTAACTTCGTGGATCGTTCGCTGTAGTAGCAGGAAAACCGATCCACTAACCACACGAAACAACATGAAGTTTCTTTGCACCTCTGCGCCTTCGCGTCTCTGTGCTCTAAGTTTTGACCAAAATGGAAAATGATCTTCCTTCACTCGCCCAAATCCAATCGGCTCGCGAAACGATTAAGGGTTCCGCAATCAGAACTCCTCTCGTTCGCCTCAACAGCAGAGAGGCACCCGCCGAGATTTACCTCAAACTCGAAAACTTGCAGCCGATTGGCTCATTCAAAATCCGTGGCGCCACAAACGCCATCGGTCATCTCTCGCCGGAGACATTAGCTCGCGGAGTCCTGACGGCCTCGGCAGGTAACATGGCCCAGGGTGTCGCCTGGCGGGCACGTGAGCTGGGCATTCCCTGTACGGTCGTCGCGCCCGACACCGCACCGGACACAAAGGTTAAAGCGGTCGAACGATTGGGCGGACGCGTTATCAAAGTTCCCTTTGAAGAGTGGTGGCGCGCGTTTGAGACCAGAACCTTTCCCGGCGTGGATGCAACGTTCATTCACGCATTTGACGATGTGAATGTGATGGCCGGCAATGGCACGATCGCGCTGGAGATCCTGGAAGACTTACCGGACGTTGATGCGGTTGTGGTTCCCTGGGGCGGTGGCGGACTTACGTGCGGGATTGCCGCGGGTATGCGCGCTCTCAAATCGAAATGCAGGATCTATGCAGCCGAAGTTGCGACGGCAGCGCCTCTCGCTCCCTCGCTTGCGGCGGGAAGTCCTGTCGCGGTGGGTTATCAACCTTCTTTCGTGGACGGCATCGGAGCAAAGGTCGTGTTTCCCCAGATGCTCGCGCGCGCGCAACAGTTGATTGACAGCGCGCTCGTCGCGGAACTGGACGAAGTTGGTTCTGCACTGCGACTGCTCGCCGAGCGCAATCGCGTCATCGCTGAAGGTGCCGGAGCGTGTGCGCTAGCCTGTGCGTTAGCAGGGAAAGCGGGAGCAGGTAAAGTTGTATGCATCGTTTCCGGCGGGAATATAGATTTTGCGAGGCTCTGCGAAATACTGAAATGATTGCCAATTGCCGATTGCGGATTTCCGATTGGCTTCTTTCGCAACGGGGTAATTTGCAATCGGCAATCGCCAATCGGCAATATGAATAGCGCCGCATCCCCTTCAAGAGTTATCATCTCGATTCCACAATCAAAACAATTCCATCAGGAGGATCCCGCAAAATGCGACTCTTTTCCATCTTCGCTCTGACTCTTATTGCAATCCTATTGGTTCCGGCAGCGAACTTTTCCCAAGGTGGTCAAACTGCCACTCCGATGGAGAGTTCCCGCGGCGTAACAGGTGGCGGCGTGTCGGTGCCCGGGTGGACCGGAAAAATCGACGCCAAAGAAGCCGCAGCGGGGATGACTCTTAACAGCGCGAAACTGGCTAAAGACGGCGATGGTTTGCACGTCACCACCGGCCCCGCAGTCACGTATTGGAATCCCGCGAACACAGCTTCCGGAGACTACACCGTCAAAGCGACGTTCAAAGAACCGAAGTACATGAACCTCAATAGTCACCCGCATCCTTACGGGCTGGTAATTGCGGGTAATGACCTGGGAACAGACCAGGAGAGTTACTTGTACTGTGCGGCTTACGGTACCGGCAACTTCATAGTGCGCGGGTTCGGACCGGCGCCATTTCAAATGAATGGTCCACGCGGTGCCGCGGATCCGGCCGTGAACAAGGCGGCGGGCGTTGGCGAACCTGTAACTCAGGAGATCGCGATTTCAGTGCGGGGTGACAAGGTTGAGTGCGCTATCAATAACAAAGTCGTCGCCAGCTATGATAAGTCTGCCCTGGTAACCCCAGGAAAACTCAAATCAACTGACGGCGTATACGGCATTCGCTTCGCACATAACACAGAAGCGATCGTCAGCGGCCTCACGATCACGAAGCCTTAGGGAAACGATCACGAAACCGATACCGCCAAGGCGCGAAGAAACGCAGAGTGCGCCAAGAATAAAACCGAACCTGAATATTATTGCTATAGGAAGGCGGGCTTGGCGGTTAGGTCGCCCAGTGAAGACCTACAATAAATTCACAGCACAGGTGAAGGTTTCTTTGCGGTTCTGCGTCTTCGGTCTCACCTCGAAAAATCTTGCCGCCCTCCCTAACTTCTGCGTAATCTGTGCCCTGATTCCCCGCGACACCCTTGGTCTTGGCGTTTACCCTCAGGAGTATTATGAGAACGAATACTATTCGCGTGCTGCTAACGTTAACAGCTATTGCAATCGCGTCCGCGACTGCAGGCGCGCAGAACCAGAGCGGCCTTGCCGGCACCTCCTGGAAACTAGTTAAGCTTCTAGGAGGCGACGAGGTGACAACGGTGCCGGATGACGGCGCGAAGTACACCATCACCTTTAATAGTAACGGCCGCGTATCAGCACGAGTCGATTGCAATCGTGGCGGCAGCAGCTGGAAATCGACCCGTCCTAATGAATTGCAATTCGGATCGTGGTCGATGACGCGTGCTAAGTGTCCAGCAGGTTCACTTTACGACCGGATCGTTAGAGAGGGCGCGGCTGTGCGCACTTACTACATCAAGAACGGGCATCTGTTCCTATCGGGGATGGCGGCTGGCGGTTACTACGAGCTAGAGCCGCTCACTTCGAGACCTCGCTGAAGAAGCTGACCCAAACCGAAAAATTTGTAGGGGGCGTCCCTCTGTGGGCGCCCCATTTTGATTCTGAGGGGGCGGCCACGGAGTGCCGCCCCTACAGCAATCTCGGACACTTGCTCCCCAACTTGTCCGCGTTGCGCGGCACCGACGCTTGAACTTGGGTTCGCATCAATTGGCAATTGGCAATCGCCAATCGGCAATATTCATGTCAGTACCACCACCTAGTAAGGGGTATGGTGATCCCTAAAATCTGGCTCTTATTTGTATAGGGATCCCAAAAGGTAGGGTGACACCTGTGAATAAGGCTCGTGCTTTAGTTCTCAAAGCTAGAGATTCCCAGTCCACGCTCGCTGAGAAGCAGGGAGCTTTTTGCGAACTGGTCAGGATGTTCCAGGACATGGCTTACGCTGCCGGTTATGCCGTGTTGGGAGACTTTTGCCTGGCAGAAGACGCCGCCCAGGAAGCTTTTGTTTCAGCCTGGCAAAAGCTCAATCAACTTCAGCAGCCGGAAGCTTTTCCAGGTTGGTTTAGACGCATAGTCCTGACCGAATGTAATCGCGTCACCCGCAAGCAACGTCTACGAACTATCGCCCTTGACGAGGACATCGATGTCCACGCTTCACATCCTGATCCGCAGTTGGCAATCGAACAGGACGAGCTGACAAAGGCCGCGTTCACGGCGATCAACAAGCTGTCGTTCAACGAGCGAATGGTCGTCGTGCTTTTCTATGTCAATGAACATTCTCAAAGTGACATAAGCGCGTTCCTAAACGTCCCCCTCACGACTGTAGCCAAGCGTCTCTATTCAGCGAGGATGCGGCTAAGGACCATGATGATGGATTCGGTCAGGAAAGATCTCACTTCGCATCGTCCTTCACATGACGAGAGCTTCGCAGAGAAAGTGAAAGCCGGCATCTACGACGAATACATCGGGCAATACAAGTTTGAGCTCCGCCCCGAGTTAGTTGTCACCATTAGTCGCGAAGGCGAGCATTTGATCGGCGAAGCAGCAGGACAACGAAACGAGTTATTTGCACGCGACGCGGCCCAAAGCGAGTTGCGCACCGCGGAATTTGACGGGCGTGGGGAGTTTGTAAGAAACGAAGCAGGACAAATCTCTCACCTTGTTTACTATGAATTCGGGAATGAAATGGGCGTGGCAAAAAAGATTTGTTGAGCTGAGCCTGCTCATCGAAACGCTAGGGATGTGTAGGGGCGTCCCTCCGTGGGCGCCCCCTTGATCGCTAACAAAGGGGTGGCCACAGAGTGCCACCCCCTACAGAAAAGATATAACAGTGACCAAAGTACGGATTACTAAAGAAGTGGTGCTGTGGGTAATCACTCTGTTTCTTGCACTCGTCTGCCTGCGTTCCGGTTGGTTGAAGGTGACGGGCAATATTTTTTGGGTGCGTGATTTCCATCGCTGGGGCTATCCCGACTGGTTTCGGCTCGCGGTTGGAGTTGCCGAACTTATTTCGCTTTTGCTGCTGCTGGTTCCACGTCTCGCCAGCTACGGTGCGAGCTTGTTTGCCGTGGTTATGCTCGGAGCGATATTCACTCATTACGCGAATAATGAGACGAGCCGCTTGCCCTTTAACTTCCTCCTTCTCACACTCTCACTCGTCATTGCCTTTGTGCGCCGGCCATCCTTTCTTAAAGGACCAGCCAAATCCGGAAACGCCTAGTTAACGAAGTGGCAAAGCGAATCTTGAGATTGTTGCAGTCCGGAAGGGTGGTTTAGCCCGCTGGTTGAATGTCATTCAACGATGGCGGTGCGAGGCCCACCTTCCAGACTGCAATTTGCTTGCTCTGTGCCTTGGTGCCCCTGCACTTGACTGTCTTCCAATGGCAAATGAGAAATGAAAAATGATAAATGGAAAATGATTAGGCCACACCCGAAATTCTGGACTTTGTATAGATTTTAGATCTCATAAAACGCCAGAACCTTTCCATCAGTTTTTAAGTATTAGACCAGCAGTCTTCCCGCCAACACTCAACGCACAACTTAATTCCAAAGTACTGGAATTCCTTCCGGACTTCTGGACGAGAGGACCACCACCATGAAGCACAAACTATTTGTTGTCGCTGCCTTGGTCATGCTGCAAGCATCACCTTTTATCCCTTCGATGATTATCGCGCAGCAACCAACCGCTCCCTTCCGTTCTTACCAACAGGCTCGCCGTGTGCTCGACGATGCGATCGCCGCCCACGGCGGAGTCGAAGCGTTACGCGCCATCAAAGACTTCACTCTCACAGAGAAAGGCAAACTTTACGCGCGCTTTCAAAGCCCTACGGCAGAACAACCGTTCGCTGTCGGGACTTCTGAAGAAACTCTAATCGTCGATACTGAACGAGGATTTGTCTTCGACGACTTGAAGGCGGTGAACACCGGATTCAACAACTGGACCAAAACCGTCATCAAGGGCACCGAAGGTCAGACCTATGACATGTGGTCCAAGACCGCAACCCCGATAGTCAACGCCTCGGTAAACAACTTCCGCGGACAGATTCGCCGGCTGCCGCCATTCGTATTGCTCGAAGCATTGGATCGCGCGTCAACGCTGCGTTGGTTAGGTGAAGATGAGATCGGAGGCAAGAAGCAAAAAGTAATCAGCGTGTTGCGGCCAGATAATCAGCTGCTGACTCTTTCAATTGATGCCCAAACCAATTTGCTGACCAGGTATGGCTATCTTTACGCCGATCCGGTCACCGGCGACTCGGAAATCGCACAAACGTATTCAGGCTATCGCTCGGTCGGCAAGTTGCAGCTTCCGAAAGGACGTGTTTTGTACAACTCCGGCGGCGTAATTCAGGAAACGGAATATACAGATGTGCAGATCAACACGCGGCCAGCCGATAGTGTCTTTGTCGGGCCAGAGGGTTTTGAGAAACTTAGTGCGCCACCGGCAACTCCACCACCACCCGCAGTGAGCAAGATCGCCGACGATGTCTACATCCTCGAAGGAATGGCAGGAGGCACACACAACGTTCTCTTCGTAGCCTTCAACGATCATGTCCTCGTAGTCGAGGCCCCGGAACAGATTCTCTATGCGAATAACTCGGTCCAGGCGCTGGCGAAGATTAAAGAGACGGTGCCGGGTAAACCGATCAAGTACCTGGTACTGACGCATCATCATTCTGATCACGCGGGTGGATTTCGCGAGTACGTTGCCGCAGGGGCCACGATTGTTACGACTGCGGAAACGAAAAGCTTTCTGGAGAAGGCCGCGGCTGCTGAGTCTTCGCTCCTGCCGAAGTTGTCGAGTAAGCAGTTGAAGATAGAAACGCTCGAGAACAAGAAGCGAGTTTTTCAGGACGACAAACACGTCGTGGAGTTGTACGACATTGGTCCGAATCCTCATGCCAAGGAAATGCTGGTGGTGTATCTGCCGAAAGAGAAGATTCTGTTTCAGGCTGACCTGCTGAACGCGGCCGCGAACGGAACATTTCCGATTGCGCAGGATCCAACGATCAGTTTTAGCGAAAAGCTACAGCAGTTGGGATTGAACGTCGAGAAGATCTACGCCGTGCACGGCCGTGCTGCAACACCCGAAGAGTTGCGCACGTCAATTGAGAAGCGACGTGCTTCGGATTTGAAGTAGTGACAAGTCCGCGAAGCGGACGACTGGCAATAGCCCAGCACTTTAGTGCTGGGATCCGATCGACAGATTAATTTGAGCCCGTGAAACGGGCGACTGAAATGATCGGATTGTGCTCACTTCAGCCGTCCGTTTCACGGACTACTTCTTAATCCTGCGAGCAGACCCAGCACTGAAGTGCTGGGCTATTGCCA
>JBAPXA010000437.1:0-4337 GCA_049283975.1 Pyrinomonadaceae bacterium
GGTTTTGTCACCGCGTCGTCGTCATTGCCTGTCAAATCTTCGGGGTCGACAGCCTCGGCCAGTTCCGGACTCTTCACTTCAACCGATGGTGTCACGCCTGAGTGTGCGCGATCTTCGCCGAGGAAAGGCTTGCCGCTCGCGCTTGCCCACTTCACCGTGGTGAGCAACAAGCCATCACCGCCGCGGAGTGTGAATAACTGTTGTTCGGCACCAGCGCCAAAACTCTTTTCGCCGACAATCTGTCCGCGATTTCGCTCGAGCAGTGCGGAGGCGACAACTTCTGCGGCGCCGGCTGTGCCCGTATCAATCAAAACCACAACGGGACCGGAGAAGATGGTGGCTTTAGGATCTGCGGTGAAGGTCTTTAATGTTTTACCTTCACGACCAGTTGTCTGGGCCAACGTACCGTCCTTGATGAAAAGGTTAGCGACTGAGACCGCCTCATTGATTGAGCCGCCCGCAGTACCCCTGAGGTCAATCACAAGCTTCTGAGCGCCTTGCTTCAGAAGATCCTGTAACCGTGCCTTTACGTCTGCGCCTTCGCCTTCTGCGAAACTATTGATCCGCAGTACACCGATACGGCCCGCTTCCATCCTTGCCTCGGCTACCGGTGAGCGGAAAGCGCCACGCTTGACCGTCAGAGTCAGGGGACTGGTATTCGCGCGCAGGATTCTTAACTTAATTTCTGAACCTGCCGCGCCATTCAGTAATTGCTTGGCGTCGTAAAGCGAAATATCGCGAGTGGCTTTGCCATCGATGTATTCAATGATGTCGCCCGCCTGTACCCCTGCCGCGTCCGCTGGTGAGCCCTTCATGGGCGCAATCACATAGAGATATGAAGCGACTTGCGAAAGTTCGGCGCCAATGCCAACCAGATTATCTTTGACTGTGGCGTTGTAATCTCGGACCTGCTCGGGTGTCAGATACGTGGAATAAGGATCGAGGCCGTACGCGAGGCCGCGCAACGCTCCGGCGCGTACCTTTTCCATGTTCGGCTCATCGACGTAATCATTCTGAATGTGCTGCAACACGCTCTCAAAGATGCGTAGCTGAGCGTTGGGATCGTTAGCCGGCTGCTGGGCACGGGTAGAAATCCAGCCACCAACTACCGTATAAAGGGCGAGGGTGGCCGACAGCAGAATCAATCCAAATTTAGTGCGGAATGACATCAAATACCTCTCAGGTCTCGATCGATGGGTTTGTGCTCGTAACCACTTGGCGAGCAAGTCGTACTATACAATCGGCAAATCAGGCACGCAAGCTTAGTTGCTTTTCAACTCTCAGCGGTTGCGTGGCTTCTAGCCGATGCCAGGAAAGAAGTTAGTGTGGAAGGACAACCGGGAATTCGGATGACTACTCCAGACAATGCGCAGCAGCCAAAGGGGCGGATTCTGGCGTTGGATTTGGGGCAAAAGCGAGTCGGCGTCGCCATTTGTGACGAACTTCTGATCTCAATTACGAGACTGAGCCCAATCCTGCGTACGAATTGGAAGCATTTGCTGGCCAACGTGGCTCAGCTTGTACGCCAGTACGATGCTAAGGCCCTTGTAATCGGTCACCCGTTGAGTTTAGATGGGACAACGGCTTCCGCAGCGGTCGCCACCCATCAAACCGCCGGAAACTTTGCACGATCACTTTCGATACCAGTTTTCTTGCAGGACGAACGCCTGACTTCCGTGGCGGCGGCGGAGCAACTACGCGAGGCTGGCCATAATCCCAGAGAGGTGGCGCAACTAATCGACAGCGAAGCAGCTGCTATTATTCTGGCCGACTTTATCGACTCCAATACCAAAGCCCTGGTTTTCCCGGGCGAGTCAACTGACACCGAGTTCTGCTAACTGACCTGATGAACATTAAAAGAATCGTCCTTATCTTGCTCGCCGTCGTGATCTTAGCCAGCGGCGTCTTTTCTTTTTGGATTTATCGCAGCCTGCACCAGTCTGTGGTTCATTCCCAGAGCGGCAAATTCATCGAGATTGCTCGCGGAACTGCTCCCGGTGCGGTGATTAAGAAGTTAACGCAGGAAGGAATAATCAAAAACGAGTGGCCGGTGTTGGTTTATCTAAAACTAACTGGCACGGGCGCGGGCTTCCGCGCCGGCGAATACGACTTCCCTTCGCCCGTAACGCCGCTGCAGGTGATCGAAAAATTGAAAACCGGACAACAGCGGCTCTTGCGGTTGACTGTTGTGGAGGGATGGACGCGTTGGGAAATTGCCGCGGCGATGGCGCGTATTCCTGAACTTAAACTTTCAGACCCTGAAATCGCGCTTCAATTAATGAACGACACCGCGTTGATAAAAGATATCGACCCGACCGCAGACAATCTCGAGGGGTACCTTTATCCCGCTACTTATGAATTTCCGCGCGATACGACGGCAAGCGATTTAATCGCATTAATGGTGAAGCGTTTTCGTGAAGAGTGGACACCTTCGCGAGTGAGCGAGGCGAAAGAACTCGGCCTGACGCCGCGCCAGATCGTTACCACTGCATCGCTAATTGAAACGGAAGCAAAGTTAGCAGAAGAGCGTCCGGTAATTGCAGCAGTGATCTATAACCGTGTAAAGATCGGGATGCCGCTTGGCGTTGATTCCAGCGTAATTTATGCGACCAAGCTCGCGGGTAAATGGCGCAATGATGGAAAGGTTTATCAGAGTTATCTTGACCGGCGCTCCCCATACAACACACGACTCTCTGCAGGTCTGCCGCCGGGACCGATTGCCTCTCCAGGTGAAAGCTCACTCTCGGCCGCCTTAAACCCGAAGTCGGTTGACTACCTTTATTATGTCCGCGAACCGAGCCGTGACGACGGTGCACATAACTTCTACACCAGCGAAAGTGATTTTCAGCGCGGGGTGAATGCGCTGCGCAACTGGGAACGACAGCGGGATGCGGAGAACGTGCCAAAGTCATCTCAGTAAGGAGCCACCAAATTGCTGATGGCCGATTGAGGATTTCCGATTGGCTTCTTTCGCCAGGGGCTGATTGGCAATCGACAATCGCAAATCGGCAATTTAGAGACTACCTTGAAAATAGTAGAACGTTACTCTATTCTCGGCTTACAGCCCCTGGATGGTTTCGCGACCTAAAGAAGGTGTAATCATGATCAGACTTTTGGGAATTGTCATATTCGTTTTCAGTTTGACCTTGGTGGCTTTTGCGCAGGGTAAGGGAGTGGACAAGTCAGGCGAGCGCGTGCGTGATTCGGGATCTAGCCGCGCGCCGGCGATTAATGGAGGAAAGACAGATGTCGGCAGTGGCCGAGGCATTGATTTCGGTAAAGGTCGAACTCCTGAAATTCCACCGATACCCAATCCCTATCGCCTGCCGGCCCGCCGCGACGTGATTTTGAAGGCCGTCGCCGACGTGATGCGCGATCGCAAGTTGATTCTCGACGAGACCGCTTCGAAGCCAGGAGACGGAATCATCGTCAGTCAGCCTTACACGTTCATCAAAGGCGCAGTCGTCTCGCAGGCTGAGCTGAGCAGATATGCGGATGCGCCAAGCTCTGAAACGCGCGGCTGGACACGCGGTCGCTACACGTTAACTGTGGAGGTGCAGCCGATTGATGGTGCCAGTGCCAACGTGTCGGTCAATGCCCGAGTCGAAGGACGAACTGACGGTGCGACTGGAGCGGAGTGGGTAACGCTCCCCAGTCTCGGACTCGCCGAAGAAGAGTTTCTCGCGGATTTGATTGCAGCCGTCACAGGTTCGGCCCCGCCGGGACGAACACTCCCGTAACCTGACAAATTAGACTTAAAGTAATGCGTTAGCCTTAGTAGTACTTAATGATGATGTTGACTGACTCTGTAGACTCCGAACTGCTGCACGAAGAGGGAACGTCTTTCGGTCGCAAGCTAATTGCCGGTCTGCTCGCCATCTTATTCACTGCCACGGTGTTTGCTGGCTATCTCTATTTTCGAAACCGGCATTTGAAACAGAACCTGGCTGAGATCCAGCCGAAACAAGCGTTGACGAATGTCCCTAAAGGTCCAGCTAAGGCTCATGTCCTGATGGACGAGGCGCTTCTCAAGGGCGGTCAAACAATCATCGGCGGGACTGTAAAGAACATTTCGCAGGAAAGTCTTTCCGGTTTGGCAGTGGATCTGGAACTAAAGAGACGAACTGGCGGCACTTCTGAACGGATGACTCTGCCGCTCACTCCGGCACAGCTTGAACCGAATCAGGAAGGCAGCTACTCGGTGAAACTGCCGGCGCAGCATTTTAGTGCTGTCCGCTTGGTCAGCTTGACGGTCGAGCCGAATTCTACGCAGCTGGCGTTCACCACCGGAGTCGGTCAGAAACGTCCGCTTGAGAGAATCGAACCCAAGGTGGTGG
>JBAPXA010000438.1:0-36719 GCA_049283975.1 Pyrinomonadaceae bacterium
GATTGTTCTCAAGGCCCGCGCCGCTGGATTGGCAGGGGCGACTGTATACCGCGGCGTGATGGGCTTCGGCAAAAACAGCACCGTACACACTGCGAAAATTCTCAGACTCTCGGAAGATTTGCCGATGGTAGTGGAGATTGTCGATTCGTTGGAGAGAGTTGAGAAGTTCTTGCCGGTGCTCGATGAGCTAATTGCTGATGGATTGGTTACGCTCGAGAAAATTAAGGTTATTCATTACAAGGCTAGAGAGTAGCGCAAGCTGTCGTGTGTGATCGCGGGCGCCAAGCCCGCACACGCGCCGGAGGCGTGGGAAAGCACCGGGCTGAAGTCCCGGTGTGAATGAGAAATTCAAACGCATTAAAGTCCATCTTCGGCCAAGTCTCGTATAACTCTTTTGACCCTTGCCTCAATCTCATCGCGCACGACGCGAAACGCGTCGGGGTCCATGTGCTTGGGATCCGGAATCTCCCATTCCTCGCGCCGCTGCGCCCGAATAAAGGGGCACTCGTCGCCGCAACCCATCGTCGCTACGAAGTCGTAATCAATGTCGGGAATGTCCAGGAGAGACTTGGACGTGTGCGTGTTCAGATCGTAACCCAGCTCGAGCATCGATTTTACGGCCCTGGGGTTGATCGTTCCGGAAGGACGCGAACCGGCGCTGAAGGCCTCCACTAACTCACTACCATGAATTCGCGCGAACGCTTCGGCCATCTGGCTGCGGTTGGAGTTTTCTACACACACGAACAGCAATTTCTTTTTGGCTGAACTCATAATCTTCTGGCACCAGTCTTTCGAACCTGATTGTACGACTTTGACAGCGTAGTATCATGCCAAGGCATCATAATAAACTCATGCAAGCTCAAACCACGGCAGATATTGAAGGCTGCTCGCCACTAGATCGTAAGCGCCTATCGTTCCTCGACCGCTTCCTCACACTCTGGATTTTTGCGGCGATGGCATTGGGAGTCCTCATAGGTTTCGCGTACCCGCAAGTTGAGGGCTTTGTTAACCGTTTCCAATCCGGCACGACCAACATTCCGATCGCGGTGGGACTGATTCTGATGATGTATCCGCCACTTGCCAAGGTGCGCTATGAAAACCTGGGAGAAGTTTTCCGCGATTGGCGCATACTTGGATTATCGCTCTTTCAAAACTGGATCATCGGCCCCGTTTTGATGTTTGCCCTCGCGATCGTCTTCCTCCACGATTATCCGGAGTACATGGTTGGATTGATAATGATTGGACTGGCGCGTTGTATCGCGATGGTCATCGTCTGGAATGAACTCGCGGGTGGCGACAATGAATACGCAGCCGGACTCGTCGCTTTCAACAGCGTGTTTCAAGTGCTGTTCTATAGTGTCTATGCGTGGTTGTTTTTAGCTGTCCTGCCACCCTTTTTCGGACTGCGTGGCAGCATCGTCAACATCAGCATCGTGCAGATCGCGCAAAGTGTTTTCATCTACCTGGGCATTCCGTTCATCGCTGGGATGCTGACCCGCCTCCTGCTGGTCAAAGCCAAAGGCAAGGAGTGGTATCACAGCGTCTTCATTCCCAGGATCAGCCCGCTTACGCTGATCGCGCTCCTGTTTACCATCGTCGTAATGTTCTCGCTTAAGGGGAACCTGATTGTGCAGCTTCCTTTCGACGTCATCCGCATTGCCGTACCGCTGCTTATTTACTTCGTCATAATGTTTCTGGTGAGTTTCTACATGGGCAAGCGAGTCGGGGCCAACTACGAGAAAACGGCGACTCTGTCGTTCACGGCGGCGAGCAATAATTTCGAATTGGCGATAGCTGTGGCGGTCGCGGTTTTTGGCATTAACTCGGGCGCGGCGTTTGCGGCGGTGATTGGTCCGTTGGTTGAAGTGCCGGTGTTGATCGGATTGGTGAGTGTCGCTCTTTGGTTTCAGGGCCGCTACTTCGTCAGACCGCGATGTCCGTAATCAATATTTAAGATTGCAGTAACGATGTGTTAGCACCACTGGTTCAAAGTAGCGGCAGATACTCGTAACAGTCGTTGAGCAGCTAGGGTGCAGTTGAAGTAGGTCGAATGAATTAGTTGCCAGGCAGGTTCAGGGGATAAAGCATGGTAGCAAATCACGGAGGGAGCCGATTGTTGCAGTATTCCCGCCAACCAAACCAATACGGATCCGGCTCTTAATTTTAACCGGCTCTGTTGCGGTCCACGAAGTGCTCAGTCCCCGGCGGTCGCCGATCCGCCGGGGATCTTTTTGCTAAAGTTGATCCCTCCGACAGGGCTCGCACGCGCACTGTGGGTGATAGACTTGTAACAACATGCTACAGCGAACCCTGCTTCTGATGCGGCACGCGAAAGCGAGTCCGACTATTGCCGGCGTTTCGGACCTCGCGCGTCCACTGCTCGCTGAAGGGAGATCTGCAGCCGCACTCCTGGGCTCGTTTATCAAGCGGGAGCAGCTCGCAATCGACTGCGCCTTAAGTTCACCCGCCGTCAGGGCGCGACAGACGATCGACTCGGTGTTAGAGGCAGCCGGGCTGTCTCTGAACGTGAACATTGACCAGCGGCTGTACGAGGGTGGGCCGCACCTCCTCGTCGAAGTGCTAGTTGAAATCGATAACGATCTAAGAGCGGTACTTCTTGTGGGGCATAATCCGGTGCTGGAGGACCTTGTACACCTCCTGACCGGCGAGCGTGTGCATCTTTCTCCGGGAACGCTTACTCACTTGGAGGTTGCGGCAACAAGATGGAGTGAGGTTGGAAGTGCTGAGAACAAGCTTCGCAGAGTCGTTAGGCCTAAAGACTTATTCGAGGGATGATTAATTGACTATTGCCAATTTTCGACTAGTGGATGTCAGTATCAGCACGCGGTGGGCGGTTCGATTGCGGCTTTAGGATTGGTGATTGCCTTTCCGGATCGACCCATCGAAAATCACCAATCGGCAATCGGAAATGCATTTAGCGTTCACTGACAAACTCACTGGGGAACGTACGCGGCTGCGCCAGCAGCTTCTCACTTAGAATCCGATAAAAACACTGCAAGCATTCTCCGGTTGAATCTTCATGCCTGGCTGTTCGAATCTTCTTGCCACACCAGACACATACCACCTTAAACTCACTTCTTATTGCTAGTTTCTTCTTCATTCATAAACCTCCTGACTTTTCGCACCAATGATAGCGATCGATAGTTACGGTCTAATGGCGGGAAAGTTAAATCGTAGTTAAGAAAATTTCGCCGCGGTCTTATCTCGTACATTTAGATGGTGTTCAGCTCGTGTTTAGATAAATTATTTTCCTATCACCCTAGTTAACATTTTGGTAACATCCGCTCACTGCGCCGCCCCAACTGGCGCTTGGGAAAACCTAACCGACGTTTGCCAGCACATCGCCGGTCTAGAGAATCGAGGAAGCCGATGTTATCCACACCTCGACGGACAATCCTTTCTCTGAATTACGCCCGAGCCGGCGGGCTCCTGCTAACACTCTGTTTCTGCTCTTTAGTTCTCGTCGCCGAGACGTCCGGTTCCAAACGGCTTGCGGGAGCGGTGATTTGCAGAACTGAACTCGATCGCAATCGTCGCGAAGAGCTCGCCGCCATGCTGCGAAAAATTAGTGGCTGGCCCGATTTAACGTTCGATGGGGCGGGGATACTCCGTCAAGGCACCAGGGAGCCCGTTGGTGGCTCGAAGAGTGCTCGTGAGCTTTTGACAAAGGTTATGTTGGGGACAAATGCAGTCGTGCTGGAAAATGCGAGTCGTAACTCCGACGTAGTTTTCATGAGGGTAATTCCCGGTCAATGGAGAACTATAAAAGGTCCGCCGGCGTTCGTAATTCAAATCGACTTTGCGGATTTTGACGAGGTGATTGGTGATCAGGCGGCGCTTCAGGCGTTCGATGTCGGTTGGGGTCTGCTGCATGAGCTCGACCACATCGCAAACGACTCTCAGGACCCAAGCTCGTTTGGTGAAACTGGCGCATGCGAGAAACACATCAATCAGATGCGCGTTGAATGCAATCTCCCCCAACGAATCGATTACTTCTATGCATTCTCGCCCCTTACACAGAACACTACTTTCGCGACCAAACTAGTGCGTCTATCTTTTGAGGACGTCCGACCGGGCTCCAATAAGAAGCGACGTTACTGGATTGCCTGGGACGCTAACTTGGTTGGTGGGTTGGATCGCCAAAAGGAATTGGCCGCACTACGCTAGCCTGCCGCAGGCAAGCACCTTCCTGAAGATCTCCGAATAATCTGCGCTGGCTTTACTGCTCCTTTTTTCTCAGAGCTGCAGCAGTGGTGTGCGCCTTTAGCTGGATGAGCCGAGAGCCTTGGTTAACGGCGGCGAGGTGGCGGGAGGTGTGGTTGGCTTCTCATGCGGTTTTTCCGTGAGACCTTCGAGAGCAGAATGAATCTCCAGGACCATTTTTTTCAGGTCATGCAGCTCGCGTGGAGACTTTTCTCCCGAAGCAAATAATGCGGTTGCGATTTCACTGCTGAGCTCATGAGAGATTGCCATAGGTTCACCGAAGAGATGCTGTTACCAGAATCGAAGGCGTATCAGAAGAGACGGCATCCTACTATTCGCCTGTTACAGTGATGTTAATTCGATGTTAATTAACCAGGCGCGCGATCTTGCTGAAGCGTTCGACCGGGATTTCAAAAAACAGGTAGCGCGTCGTAACGAGACTCTGAATTCCTTCCTTCGTGACGTTTCGTGGATCCGTCCGGTTTTGTTCGGAATAACGATCCACGAAATCACACTAAGATCCGGCGGTGCCTTACCACCTCGCCTATCAACCAGCCTTCCGGTCACATTAACAAACATTTAAGCCGCAATTCACAGCTGCTTAACTTAGCGCCGCTAGAGTTCATCCTTCGGTTACGCGGTTTTTGTTCGCAGAGGCTTTGTACGAGCCTGCAAGAAACGGCAAGTCTTCTATCCAATGAAGGCAAAGCCAGAACTCTATTTAAAAAACTCGAACCTTAGGAGAATTGACATGTTGATTCACCGCCCCCATCGACTCAAATCCGCATTATTCGGTCTTTTCCTAATCTCGGCAGTAGCGCTGTTTTGTTTGCCGGCCTTTGCACAGACTGATCGCGGCCGAATTGCCGGTACAGTAACTGATGCCAACGGTGGACTTGTTCCTGGGGCGTCCGTTGTCGTCACTAACGAGCAAACTAGCGAAGAGCGTACGACGACAACGAACGAATCGGGTTATTTCGTCGTTTCAGCGCTTCGACCTTCAACATATTCGGTAACGGTGAGCGCAAATGACTTAAACGGGAAGACGACTAACGTTCAATTGTTAGTGGGACAGGAGTCCACGTTGGTTATAGTCGTCCAACCGACTGGACTGTCTGCATCGGTTAACGTAAACGCCGGAGGGGAGACGGCTTTAGATACTGGATCCGCGACTATGAGCGTCAACGTCAACCCGCGTGAGGTTGAGGGCTTACCGCTGAATGGGCGTCAGCTCTCGCAGCTCTACCTCCAGGCCCCGGGCTCGGTGAATAGCGGCTCCGGCACTTATGGCGACATTCGATTTAACGGTCGCGCCGTCGAACAGAACATTATTCGTTATGACGGAGTCGAAGGAACAGCGGTGATTGATGCGTCGCCAGGGAATCTAAACGGCGAAGTTCCGTCTCCGTTCCGACTCCAGTCCAGTCTCGAAAACGTGCAGGAATTTCGCGTGGAATCGAGTAACTATCCGGCCGAATTCGGCACTGGCACCGGCGGGCAGATTAGCGTGGTCACCAAGTCGGGTGGAAATAATTTTCATGGATCGGTATTCGAGTACATCCGCAACGATGTCCTCGATGCTGCCAATTTCTTTGACAATATCATTGGGAAGAAGGGGACGCTCCGTCTTAACCAATTTGGTGGCTCAATTGGAGGACCAATCATTAGGCAGAAGGCTTTCTTCTTCTTTTCCTACGAGGGCTATCGACTCCGAGCTGGCCTCAACTCAACTGAGGCAGTGCCTGGCGCTGCAGCTCGCATTTGCGGACCACCAGTTGGGACGGGCACAATTGCGTGTAACGCAAATACACTTCTTCTGCTTCCGGCTTTTCGCGATCCCAACGCGGTCACAGTTTCGACCGGATCGGGATCTAACCTCTTCGATGTGGCGCAGCTGCAATCCAACGCGAAGGTGAATGAAAGTGCCTATGCTTTTCGTTTTGACTATCGGCTCAACGGCAAAAACTCGATGTACTTCCGATTCTTCCGCGATCAGGGCCAGAACGATCAACCTGAAGGCGTAACCGGGCGGCGAGCGGTATTTACCGCCAACCCGCAGAACGGAGTCATCGCGCTGCAGTCAATTCTCAAGCCCACTCTACTTAACGAATTTAAGTTTGGTTACAATGGCGTCTTCTCGCGAACGAACGGGCAAGCTCCAACGGTTAACGGCATTGACTTGTCGAGCTTGGTAATTAACATCTCAGGGAACACCGCAAACTTTGCTATTCCGGGCCAGGGTACTTCAGCCGGCACCGCGACACCGGGGGGTCTTCTTCGCGCTAATAGCGCGACGAATGGAAGAGGCCAACCTTATACGGTGTATTCATTGTCGTTTATCGACAACTTAAGTTGGACGAAGGGAAACCACAACTACAAATTCGGAGTCGAGTTTCGTCCCAGCCGGATCTACACCGACAGGCTCGGTGGCACGACCTATGTTTTCAACAGCCTGCCTGCATTCCTTACCAACGCGCCAGCCTCAATTCAGTATCTTGGCGATGTCAGTGCTCCTTCGCCTTTCAATGGTGGTGCTACTGGAACGCGGTTAGCAAAACAGGAATTCTACATTGGCTACGCACAGGACGAATGGAAGGTTAAGCCGAATCTAACAATTAACTACGGCCTACGCTACGACTATTACTCACCCCTTCGCGAAGCACGCAACCTGGATATTCTGTTCGATATTACGAACGGAACTTTAAAGTCGCCTGATCTCCCGTTCTTCCAAACATCCAAGGCGAATTTCGGCCCGCGAATCGGAGTCTCCTGGTCACCCAATCCGGGTAGCAAAGGGTTCTTTGGTGGCGGACGCACGGTCGTTCGTGGAGGTTTTGGTATTTTCTATGGGCCGGGACAAACCGAAGATCAAATTCAACCGATCGAAAGCGATCGCATCAGCTCCACATTGACGAGTGGCCCCTTGCTAACCTTCAATCCTGACCAGACCGCTGCGATCAACGCGATCATCGCCAACTTCGTCAATAACCCAAACAATCGTGCCTTTCAGCCGCGCGCCTACGCTCCTGAATACAAGGTGCCGGAGAAAATCTACAGCTATACATTCTCTGTCCAGCAGGAACTTCCTTCTAAGATGGTTGCAACTGTTGCTTACGTGGGCAGTCAGGGCCGCAACCTCTTCTTGCGGGGCTTGTCAAACACCTTGCTTGCGAACACCGCGACAATTCTGAATGGGGACCCAATTCCATTAAATGCGGGGGTGGTGAACCGTACCAATGCGAGTGGTCAAGTGATCGGAGTGACAACAGTTCGGCAGTTTTCGATCGTCTCAGGAACCACGGTTCAAAATCCCTTTGCCGAGATTGACACCAAAACCAGTGGCGGCACAGACAGCTATAACGCTTTACAAGTAGCCTTGTCGCGCCGCATAGGCATTGGCCTGACACTAAACTCGCAATACACCTTCTCCAAGAGTTTTGGAAATACGTCAGGATCAAATGAAGCGAGAACCGCAGCAGAACCGTTTGGCGGAGAAGTTCGCCCGAGTGGCGACTTTAACAACTACGAAGCTGACCGAGGCTATAACAATTTCGATGTGCGGCACACCTTCAATCTAAGTGCGGTCTACGACCTGCCCGTTGGGAAGGGCAAGAGATTTGATATGGGCAGACTCGGAAATGCAATCTTCGGAAGCTGGGAAGTAGGAACAATCGTGAACATGCGAAGCGGTGTTCCGATTGATGTGACCATTACCCGCCCCGATGTTGTCGCAGTTTGCGTCGCCGCGTCGTGCACGGTGAACAACAGTCCAACATCCACGCGAGTTGTTCCTACGGGTTTCACCGTTCAACTTCCCTCTGTTAGCGCGGCGCAGCCGTTGCCTGCCGGATTCATCGCTATGGTGAATGGGCCCGGGGGTGGATCTTCGCGTCAGACGCGGCGCCCGGATTTAATAGCCGGCGTCGATCCCTACTTGAATAATGATCGAAATTTTCTCAATCCAGCCGCTTTCGCAATTCCCGCTGCCGGGGCTTTTGGAAACTTGTCCCGGAACGCATTAAAGGGCCCAGGCTTCCAGCAGTTTGATCTGATCCTTAACAAGCGTATCCGTTTTTCGGAGACTAAGAACCTCGAGTTCCGCACAGAAGTCTTCAATATCTTCAACCATGCAAACTTTGCGAACCCTGCTTCAACGTTGAATGTTGCGCTTCCGACTCTGACTTTCGACACAACGGCTAACGCCTTTGTATTGGGTTCCGGTTTGCAGCCGGGACAGGCATTTACACAGAACGCTGCCGGTAGCACCTTCGGCCTGCTACGACAGACGGCGGAACGCACCGTAGGTCTCGGTACGAACCGACAGATCCAGTTTGCCTTGAGGCTCAACTTCTAATTGAGGCGGCTTTTTATTAATAGGTCGGAGCGTTTGTCGGGACGTTTGAGTGCGCTCTGGGGAGGCTAAGAAGAATTGTGGTGATTCGTGATTGGGGAGATAGATGTCACTTGTAGAAACATCGCTCGAGGGTCGACGGAATCAAGGCGCGTCAACCGGTGATGTGTACGACGATGGCTATCTACGCGTTGAGCACAACGCGTATTACGTGTCTTGTTCCGGCATTCCCATCAAGCTGCCGCGCACCGAGTTTCTGATCTTCTCAAGGCTGGTGCGCTCGCCGGAGCGGATCGTCGCAGCCGGCGAGCTTTGGGAATATGCCTGGGGAAGCGAAAAGCCGCTCAACACTGAGAGCCTGCACGTCTACATCTATCGGCTGCGCAACAAACTCGCACCGTTTAGCCTAACCATCGACACGATGGTAAACGTCGGGTATCGGCTGATGCTTAGTCAGCAAAGAGACAGCTAGCGGGCGTACGGCCCGCTCCGTTTGTTTACTCAGAGTTCAGATGAAGTTCAGATAGATGTAACACCTCACACCTAAGCTCTTCTCGGCTACCCAAAGATTCAGGAGAAAATTTCTATGTTGAGTACCTCGAGGACTACCCGCCTGATTGCGTTGCTGGCGATCCCCACGCTGCTGTTACTTGCTCTTGCTTGTAGTCCGGGTGGCGGACAGCCTGGCGCAGCTGGATCGACAATTAGTTTGCAGGGGGCGGGTGCAACTTTTCCCAATCCGCTTTATCAGAAGTGGCTCAGCGAGTATGGCAAGCTGCATCCGAACGTGCGCATTGACTATCAGTCCATCGGCTCCGGCGGGGGCATCAAACAGATCAAAGAACAAACAGTGGACTTCGGCGCCTCGGATGCGCCCATGAAGGATGAAGATCTGAAGAGCGCGCCGGCTGAACTTGTTCACGTTCCCACAGTGCTGGGTGCGGTGGTCCTCACCTATAACCTTGCAGGGATCGAAAAGCCCTTGCGGTTTTCTCCGGATGTAGCGGCTGACATCTTTCTGGGAAAGGTAAAACGCTGGGACGACGCGCGGATCAAGACTGACAATCCTGAGGCGCAGCTTCCGGCTGCCGACATCACCGTGGTGCATCGCTCGGACGGCAGCGGTACTTCGGCAGTCTTCACCGATTACCTCTCAAAAGTGAGTGCCGAGTGGAAAGAACAGGTCGGCGCCGGAACCTCACCGAAGTGGCCGGTCGGTTTGGGCGGCAAAGGAAATGAAGGCGTTACGGGTCAGGTGAAGCAAACTCCCAACACGATCGGATATGTAGAACTAGCCTACGCAATTCAAAACAAGTTGCCCGTGGCCCTCCTCAAGAACAAAGCCGGCGACTTTGTCGAGCCTTCCTTCGACGCGGTAACTGCGGCCGCCGCTGAATCGTTGCCGACGACACCTGACGACCTGCGCGTGTCGATCACCGACGCTGCCGGCAAGGGCACTTATCCAATCTCCAGTTACACCTACATCCTCGTCTACAAAGAACAAAAAGACGCCGCGAAGGGGAAAGCCCTGATCGATTTTCTCTGGTGGGGCATTCACGATGGTGAGCAGTTTGCCAGGGACTTGAATTATGCCCCGCTGCCCGCGGAGATCGTGAAGCGTGCCGAAGCCAAGATCAATTCCATCTCTTCTGCTGGCAAGCCACTGAGATAGGCGAGTTGGCGTGCGACGGCGGATTAGTCGTCAACCTCTTCCCTAATTTTGCATGGACCGCATCAGCGCAACTCAGCCCGGCGAACAAAATGGGGTAAGACTCTGGGCGAAGGTGCTTCGGGCTTTGTCGCCCACGGGTAATGCCGGTGACGCAGTGTTTCGTGGTTTGCTTTTCACCGCCGCGTTTCTGGTGCTGCTGCTCGTGCTGGCGATGATTTTCGCTTTAGCCGTCGAAGCGAGATTGTCACTGCGACAGTTTGGTTTTGGCTTTATCACGGGAACAGATTGGAATCCTGTTAAGGGACAGTTTGGAGCGTTGCCTTTCATTTACGGCACCGTGGTCTCTTCCTTGATTGCTATTCTAATCAGCGTGCCACTCTCGCTGGGGATCGCGATCTTTCTTGTTGAGCAAGCGCCGACGTTTCTGGCCCGGCCGCTCGGATTCCTTGTTGAATTACTGGCGGCGATTCCTTCGGTGGTCTATGGCCTGTGGGGGATTTTTATCCTCGCGCCATTCCTGCGCGTTTATCTTGGTCCGCCACTTGAACGCTGGCTCGGCTGGTTGCCTTTCTTTCGTGGTCCGGTCACCGGAATTGGCTTACTGACCGGCGGCGTTATTTTGGCAATCATGGTGACGCCGATCATCTCGGCGATTGTGCGCGATGTGTTAACTGCCGTTCCCAGCTCGCAACGGGAAGCGGCGTTAGCACTGGGTGCGACTAAATGGGAAACGACGCGAGTGGTCCTCGTTAATGGCGCGCCGGGAATTGCTGGAGCCGTAATTCTGGGATTGGGCCGGGCGCTCGGCGAGACAATGGCCGTAACGATGGTGATTGGCAACCGCCCGCAAATCAGCCTCTCGTTGTTTGCCCCGTCGTACACGATTGCTTCCGTCATCGCAAACGAATTTACCGAAGCGACGGAAGATATCTATCTCAGCGCTTTGGTTGAACTGGGGCTGATCCTTTTTCTGGTCACGTTTATCGTTAACGCAATTGCGCGGCTGCTGGTTTGGAATGTAACAAGAAAAACCGGCGGTGTTGGGAGGGCGGCGTAAACGCAAACTGACAATTTGCTCTTCAAAGATGAGATGAAACGTTCCGATCGGATCCGGCGCAGCACCAGCGCGATGATGACGACGCTCACCGCAATCTGCACAATTGCGGCAGTCGGCGTGCTCTTAATTATTCTCACTTACATTGCGATGCAGGGGATTTCGTCGCTCAGCTTTAGTTTCTTAACTGATAGTCCGAAGCCCGTCGGCGAAGGTGGTGGTATCGGAAACGCCATTCTCGGATCGCTTGTGCTGCTTTTGCTCGCAGCCGGAATCGGTCTCCCTCTTGGCATCGCGATCGGGATCTATCTGTCGGAGTTTGGGACCGGAAAGTTCGGCAGCCTCGTGCGTTTTGTGGTTGATACGTTAACCGGCATTCCTTCGATCGTAACCGGCGTTTTCGTCTACACGATTGTGGTGCTACCGCTAAAGCATTTTTCCGCGTTGGCGGGCGGAATTGCCCTCGCAATGATCATGATTCCGATCGTTGCGCGCACGACTGAGGAAATGATCCGTCTTGTTCCTCACAGCTTACGCGAAGGCGCTTTGGCCCTCGGTGCGCCGCAGTGGCGCGTGACGTTAGGAGTGGTGGTGCCTGCCGCAGCGTCCGGCATTGCCACGGGGGCCATGCTGGCAATCGCCAGAATTTCCGGCGAGACTGCACCGTTGTTGTTTACCGCCTTCGGCAGCAGGTTCTTTAGTTATTACCTGGATCAACCAATCGCTTCACTGACAGTGCAAATTTATAACTACGCGATTTCACCATATGATGAATGGCATGCACAGGCCTGGGCCGCCACCCTCGTGCTGATGACCCTGATTTTGTCGATCAATATTGCAGTAAGATTTTTGACGCGCAGAAAATTCTAATAATGTCGTCGCCCACTCCAATAATTAAGACTGCGGTAAATGCCTTTGCCGATCCGGTGCGCGATATCGCGGAGGCTGCGAGCAAAATCGCCGTCAATAATTTGGACTTTTACTACGGCAAAACGCAGGCCCTCCATGAGATCTCGGTAACAATTCCTGAACGAGTGGTGATGGCTTTTATCGGCCCCTCTGGTTGCGGCAAGTCCACATTCTTGCGCACGCTCAATCGCATGAACGACGTGATTCCTGGCACGCGCGTGGCGGGAGAAGTTCGCATTGACGATCGCGATATCTACGCCCCCGGCACGGATGTGGTGGAGCTGCGGCGTAAAGTGGGAATGGTGTTCCAGAAATCGAATCCGTTTCCCAAGTCGATCTTTGATAACGTGGCATACGGATTAAGAATAAACCGCTTGACTTCGAACAATGCAGAACTAGCTGAGCGGGTCGAACAAGCGCTACTCGATGCTGCGTTATGGGAAGAGGTTAAGGATCGTTTGAAATCTTCCGCGCTTAGTCTTTCCGGCGGTCAGCAACAACGACTCTGTATCGCGCGCGCCCTCGCCATCAGACCGGAGGTTATTTTGATGGATGAGCCGGCCTCGGCCCTGGATCCGGTGGCGACCTACAAGATTGAAGAGCTGATCGTGGAACTGAAAAAGCAGTATACGATTGTGATCGTCACGCATAACATGCAACAGGCGGCGCGCGTGTCAGACACGACGGCGTTCTTCCTTCTTGGTAAGCTAATTGAAGTGAATCCCACGGAGAAGATGTTTACCAATCCGGAACAGAAGCTGACGGAGGACTACATTACGGGAAGGTTTGGATGATTTGGCCTTGGATCTTGGGCCTTAGATCTTGGAACTTTGTACTTGGTACTTTGTCTTTTGACGTCTTAACACACGTTGAACTGGACGTCGGAAGAAGCTGCTTCAGAGTCAGACAAACGAAGAACAAAGTACTAAGTCCAAAGATCAAAGATCAAAGACCAATACATATGGAACACCATCGACATCTTGATGACGAACTGAATTCGCTCCGCGACCGCGTATTACTGCTCGGCGGGGAAGTTGAGGCTGCGTTAGAAAAGGGCATGACGGCGTTGCTCGAACGCGACAGCGAGCTTGCGCGCAGCGTCCTTGACCACGACGATGCGATCGACCGCATTGAAGTCGAGATCGACCGCCAGTGCATCGATATCATCGCCTTGCGGCAGCCGGCCGCACGCGATCTCCGTTTCGTAATTTCAGTCGCGAAAATGGCGCCAGTGCTTGAACGCATCGCCGACCACGCTTGCAACATCGCCCGCGCTGCCATCGATCTCAACAACGAGCCAGAGCTAAAACAGAGTGACGAGTTGCGTTTGATGGGAGAGGAGGCGTTTTCGATGTTGCACGCCGCACTCGATGCCTTCACCAGTAACGATGCGCGAGCTGCCCGTGATGTCATCAGTCGTGATTCCGAGATCAACGAGCTCTACAATCAAATCTTTCACGGCTTGATTGAAAAGATGGTTTCCGAACCAACCACAGCGACACGCAACGCGCGGCTGATCTTTATCGCCAAACACCTCGAGCGTGTCGGCGATTACGTTACCGATATTTGCGAGTTAACCGTGTATATGGCTGAGGCGGCGTTTATCAAACACAGTAATTAATCTAATGGTTCGACCTATTCTGATAATCGAAGACGATCCAGACATCTCCGAGAGTCTGAAGTACAACCTCGAGCGTGAAGGTCTAAACACGATCGTTGCGGCCACCGGAGAACAGGGACTGAGCGAAGCTCTTAACGAGCGCAACCCGCCGCTGTTGATCATGCTCGACCTGATGTTGCCTGGTATGAGTGGCACCGAGCTCTGTCGCCGTTTCCGCCGCGAGCCGTTGACGCGGCGTACGCCAATAATCATGTTGACGGCTAAGACATCGGAAGCGGATCGTGTTGCCGGTTTGGACCTGGGAGCAGACGACTACATCACCAAACCGTTTTCGGTTCGAGAGCTGCTGGCGCGCGTTCGTGCGGTGCTGCGCCGCCTTGACGAAAACACCTCGCAAAACTATGAAGACGATCAACTTACGATCGACTTCGCCGATATTCGTACTGTCTGCAATGGTCGCAAGATCAAGCTTACTAATAAGGAGTTTAGTTTGCTGTCGGTGCTGGCGAAGAGCGCAGACCGGGTGGTCACCCGGCAACAGCTTTTGGATAGCGTCTGGGGCTATAGCTATTATGGTGATGCCCGGACTTTGGACGTACACATCAGGCGTTTGCGTCAGAAGCTGGAAGAGTGTGGCGACTGCATCGAGACGGTCGTGGGTGTCGGTTATCGCTTCACCGGGTGCTCCCGTCAGACGCAGAGTGGTTAAGCCGTAAGGTTGTAAGGTGACAAGATATTCCATCCTTTTGCTTGCTATTGGGTGTTTGCTGGTTGCGTTTACTCTCCTTCTCCTTTCATTCAGTGTCAGCGCAGTGGCGTTAGCGGTTCTTAGCTTTCTGGCTGGCTTCCTCCTCTTTCGCAGGTCTCACAAACAGCCCGACACTTCCGAAACTAACAACCGCACTCCCGAAACCCCGGCCACAGAAATCTTTGCGCTGGGCAAACTCTTCGAAGCGACGCTTGGAGGAATGCGTGAAGGGCTCCTGGTTGTCGACAGCGATCTTCGGGTGGTGGCCTCGAACCCGGCTGCTTACCGACTCTTCAACCTCGCTTCCGGCAAGCTTGATTCGCGGCGGCTAACAGAATTGACACGCAATCCGGCGATCTACAGCGCCTTTCTAGAAGCCCTGCAAGGAAATGAACTTTCGGGAGTCAAAGTTGAGACCCACGACCCGGATCGCAAGGTGTTTGATTTAAGAGTTGTGCCGTTAGGTGTGGCCGGGAGGAAAAACTCAGCCGGCGCTATCGGTGTGTTTTTTGACATCACGCAATTGGAAAAGCTCGAACGAGTGCGCCAGGAGTTTCTTTCCAATGTGTCGCATGAACTGCGAACTCCATTAACTGCGATCCTCGCATTTGTGGAGACACTCGAAGCAGGGGCACTCGATGATCCGGAAAACAGTCAGCGCTTCCTGGCCATTATCCGCAAGAACGCTGAGCGCATGCAGAGTCTAATCGATGACATTCTGGAGTTGAGTGGGATCGAAAGCGGGACCACTGGGATTCAATCGCATCAGGTCGAGCTAATGCCCTTGGCCAATGACGTGATTACATCTCTCGCGGCAAATGCTACCACGCGAAATGTTTCGGTCCGCAACGACGTGACTCCCGAGACCAAAGTGTTTGCGGATCGCAGGCGGCTGGAACAAATGCTGACGAACCTCGTCGAAAATGCGATTAAGTTTAATCGCGACGGGGGTGAAGTGGTGATCGAATGCGAGAACGGGATTCGTAGTCGTATTCGTGTGCGAGACACTGGCGAGGGAATTCCCGCGCAACATCTGGAAAGACTCTTCGAGCGGTTTTATCGAGTCGATCGGGCGCGCTCTCGCGACCTCGGTGGCACTGGACTAGGCTTGGCGATAGTCAAACATTTGGCACGAGCGCATGGGGGCGAGGTTCGAGTCAGATCCGAAGTGGGTGAGGGAAGTGTTTTTGAAATTGATTTGCCGCCGCAGCCGGCGGGGAACATGGCGTTGCCAAGCCCCGATAAAGCCGGTTAGCCTTCGGCGACCAGGCCATACTTTAGCGACTCTTGCTCTGACTTCCGGCGTTCGCGAGCATTCTTTCCGAGAAGGGATTCGGCGAGGATTCTCAAGTTGATCGGGATTTCGGGAGCTTTGCACTCACCTTTGGCCGGTGGTTGATAGTGCGCCAGCAAGGGAACCTCAGCGTTGCAGAAATCACAGTCGGCCAGATGGTACCTGATCAGGGTCACGATCTCGGGTGAAAGGGTTTTCATACGAAACGACAAAAGTACATTTGACGAAGGACAACTCGGCGCTTTCGTGAACGAAGTTGCGTTAGAGACTTTCATTTAGGCTCCCCAAGAGTCGCGCTGACACCCAGGGCTTCCTTTTACGGGGATTTTCCGAAAAATAACTCCGCATACGCATCCTGGAGGAGGGGCCAAAAAGGAGCAATCGGCCGTCCAAACTGCTTCACGCTCGGTTATCAATCTTTGAATAGGGTTAATCCCATCAATATTCCAGACTTTTTCAGCCTCACAGTGTGGCTTTTGTCTATTGTTTTCAGTGATTTTACCCGAGTGTAAAAACTTGTTGCCCGGTAGGTTGATTCTTGCTACTATGACACCCGCTTAAGGCAAAGAGCGCCTGCTCTTTGACCCCCTTGCCAGGAAGAAAACTCCCTTCGTCTTCGGCTCAAATTTGAGCGAAACTCTGAGATTTTAGATAAACGACTAGCTCCTTCCCCATCGGACGAGCGACTGGCCGATTCCTTAGGCACCTACTCAAATCAATAGAAAGATTGCCCCTGGTCCTCCGAAAAACCCAGTTTCTGGCGAGTTTAACCACTCGGATGACACCCAAAACGAAACCACCACAGTAGTTTTCAGCCTTCTGGCAGCCCCACTTCACCGCCCTTAAAAGTTTATTCCAATCACCGCGTCAACGGACAATCCTGTGAAATCCACAACTTCCGAAGTCGAAAAAGAGAACGAGATCGGCGTAACTGAACAAACACGACCACGTACGCGTCGGCCTAATGAACGGCAAACGAAGAGTGGCAAGTGGGTTGAGAGTCTGCGCTCTTCGGACGTCGGTCGCCTCTGGACGGAACTCCACCGCGTGGTTTCTCACCATCCTCTCGTGAGAGCTTCACGTAGCGCCGGCCTGCTGATTGAGGAAGGCGCCTCCACGGCTTATACCGACTTAACCCAAGAGCTGTTCGTGCAATTGCTCAGCAAGAACCGCTTCGAGCATTACCTCGAGTCGGAGATGACCGACTACGAGATCGAATGTGAAATTAGCCAGATCGAACTGACAAACCTGTTGACGGCGGAGTTGAGAAAACGTCATCCGGAAAGTTATCGCCTGGCGCGGCGCATCTCTACCCTAATCCAATCCAGTTCCAACTTTCGCCGTTTCGACTCCAGCGGCATTGATGATGAGCCACACCGGCGTCTTGCCGATCGTGTCTATGGCTTGAGTGAGTGGCCGGATGGCAAGCGCCGCCGCGATTCGCATGACCTCGAACAACGGGCACACATGGTTTCTGTCCGCTCGCGTGACACGCGCATGGTTGGTTGCACCGGCGATTCCCAGGTCGTCATAAGTAATCCGGACCTGGAAGACTTGATCGTCTCCGTTCTAGACGCAATCGATTCACCAGCCGACGTGCGCACACTGCGTAGCCTGGTAATGTCACGCCTGCCGGTAATGGACATCTACCTCGTCCCGCTCGATGGTGACGACAGCGATAACGAAAACCATTTCGAACCGATCGACAAACGTGAGAATCCGGAACAGGGCCTGTTGCGTCGAGAGTCGGAAAACCAAGCGGCTGGTTTTGTCGATCAGTTTTTGGAGCGGCTGCACGAGACGGTACGGGGCAAGATCAAGCAGTACAATCGCATTCTCGGTGTCCTCTGGCATTGCTACCTTAGTCCGGAACACTCGACTCAGTTGGAAGTTGCGGCGGTGTTAGGGGTTTCTGATTCACTCGTGTCAGACTACCGCCGGCGCATCGAACAAGAGCTGCGTGAACTCTCGTTTTCCGAGGTGGAAGAAGCGAGACGATTTGAAGGGGCATTGCGCGAACGGGTGCGCGAACTCGTGCTGGTTAATGAGCAGGAAGAGGTCGCGGTTTAGTCGATCACGAGAGGGGATTCGCGGTCCCCGGGGTTACGAGACTTTTAATGTTCGAAGCTGCCGCGCAGAAAGCGCCGCAGCTTTTTTGATCTTTTGACTTTGTCGAAGGAGCAGATGGAATTCGCAGGCCTGGTTCGTTTGATTTCATACTCAAGAAGAACCAGTCGAACAGGGGCGGACTATGCGGAGGATATGGTGTTTCCAATGAGTCAGATTCGTTCTGGGCTCGATATTGCATTTCCGACCTCCGATGCGGAACTGGCAGTCACCGAAATTCCTTAGTTGGACAAAAGGACACAAAAGCACAAAAATGGGGCTTGATTAATGTAGTCGCCCCAGAAAACGTTCGTGTTGGTTGAGAGCCTTTCTAATGGAAATCGGGCCATTTTCGTTGTTTAATTAACTTGATTTGAGCGTTTACGAAATTATCCTCTGGATCGCCGTTCTCGCCGTTGCGTACACCTACGCCGGTTATCCTCTATTGCTCATGCTCATCAGCAGGTTTCGAGGGAGACCAATTCTGAGTCGAGAGTTTACGCCGTCGGTGACGGTCATCATCGCCGCTTACAACGAAGAAAAGGCTCTCGCCGCAAAGTTGGAAAATACGCTCGCACTTGATTACCCAAAATCGGAGCTCGACATAATCGTTACGTCCGATTGTTCCACCGATGGAACAGACGAGATCGCCAGGAGTTTTTCGTCGCGTGGAGTGCGCTTACATCGTCAGCAGGAACGTTTCGGCAAAACCGCGGCTCAGAATGCTGCTGTGGAGCAAGCACGGGGAGAAATCATCGTTTTCTCCGATGCGACCACGCATTATCGACCCGACGTGTTGCGTGTGATGATGCCGGCATTTGCGGATGAGAGCGTCGGAGGTGTCACCGGTCGAGTGATCTATCGGAATGAAGCAGACTCGAGCGTCGGTACCGGAACACAGTCGTACTGGAATTATGAGTTTTTTCTCAAGAAGCACGAAAGCAATGTCTGCTCGTTGATCGGTGTGTGCGGTTGCATGTACGCGATACGAAAATCGGCTTATGTCCCTTTATACAACGACGCGTGCAGCGATTTCATAATCGCGACATCAATGGTGGAACAAGGACTCCGAGCGGTATACGTTCCCGATGCTGTTTGCATGGAGGAACCGAATCGTCAGGCAAAGAAGGAATTGGCTGCGCGCGTGAGAATAATCTCGCAAACGTTCTCAGACTTGTGGCGCAACCGCGGAATGTTGAACCCTTTTCGAAGTGGCTTTTACGCAGTGCAACTGTGGTCACACAAAGTGATGCGCTATGTCGTGCCGGTGTTTTTGATTTTGATATTTCTGGCGAGTGCTTTCCTGGCGGCGCGAAATGTCTTTTATGGAGTGCTGTTTTTTGCTCAAATCGCATTTTATCTGGCAGCTATTATTTCCTGGGTACTCGAGAAGGCCGGTTTACACTTCCGATTGCTGGCATTGCCGCAATATTTCGTGATCACCAATCTTGCTTCATTGATAGCGTTCGTTAAGTTCGTTAGCGGTGAAAGTTATACGAAATGGGAACCAAGCCGTGAACCTGTTGTAACGAGTTCCGAGGCCAAGCTTTAGTAGTTGGTTGATTGTATGAAGAATGCTCTCTCGATAGACCTGGAAGACTGGTTTTGCGTTCACAATCTCGCAGGAAGAATTAAACGCGACGACTGGGACCAGTGTGATTTCAGAGTGCGCAACAACACGATGCGCATCCTTGATCTGTTGGACCAGCAAAAAGTCCGTGCAACTTTCTTCGTTCTTGGGTGGATTGCTGAACGAGCTCCCGATCTAATCCAGGAAGTTGAAAGACGTGGCCATGAGATCGGAGTCCATGGTTACAACCACCTTTTGCTTACGGAGATAACGCCCGAGGAATTTGACGCCGATCTGGGAAGAGCGCTGGAGGCCATCGCTAAGGCAGGGATCAAGACTACTCCGATCGGATTTCGTGCTCCTTCGTTCTCCATGGTGAACACAACCAAAGACTGGGCCCTCGCAACCCTCGAGAAATACGGTTTTCGCTACGATTCATCGGTTTTCCCGGTAGGTTTTCATCCGGATTACGGCATCGCCGATGCGCCGTTAAGTCCCTACAAGATTACAGACCAGCTTTATGAGTTTCCAATGAGCGTTCTGGAGATGTTCGGTCGACGCTTTCCGTTCTGTGGCGGAGGCTATTTCCGGTTGTTTCCTTATTCATACACACGTTATTGCATGCGAAAAGTCAATGAGCAGGGCCGCGCAGCCGTTTTCTATCTGCATCCTTGGGAACTCGATCCCGAACAGCCCCGGATAAAAAACTTGTCCGCTTCCCAGAAGTTTCGCCATTATCGCAATCTTGATCAGACGGAAGGACGGCTGAAAAGGCTAGTCAACGATTTTGAGTTTACTACGGTGAGAGAGGTGCTTCAGATTTGAACAACGAGATTCAGACACAACGAACATTTTGGAACAGCGAGGCGGACGCTTTTCAGAAAATTTACACGCATCGCAAATCAAAGTTTGCAAATGCGCTCGACCAGTTCTTCCGAAAAGACATGTACGAGCGTTTCGAATTCACTATTAGGAATTGCGAGCCAATTAAAGATCGCACTTTCCTCGATGTAGGCTGTGGCAACGCCCTTTACTCCCTCGAGCTGGCGCGCAAAGGCGCCGCCCGAGTCGTAGGTATCGACATTTCTGAAGTGATGATTGGGCTCTGTAAGCAATCGTGTGAACAACAGAATCTCAGCGATCGTTGTACGTTCCTCCAAACAGATCTTCTGAACTACAAACCGGAGTCGAAGTTTGATGTCAGTTTTGGCATAGGCCTTTTTGATTACATCCGCGATCCACTTCCCGTAGTGAAGAAGATGCGTGAGGTAAGCACCGATAAGGCCATCATGGCCTTCCCGAGATTATGGACGTGGAGAGCACCAGTGCGAAAAGCAAGACTAGCTCGAAAAGGCTGTGACGTATTCTTTTACAGCAAGCCCCGGATTGAAAAACTTCTGCGCGATGCAGGATTCAGCCGTCAGGAGATCGTCAAGGTTGGGAAGCTTTACTGCGTAGTTGCTTACCCGTAATCGAACATATTTAGTCCGAGCGTCTGCTATGCCATTAAAACCTGAGGCTCTCGATTACGAAAGCTTGTTTCACAAGCCGCGGCGGCACAGTCGGGAGACTGATGCTGAAGTGTGGCCCAGCTCAGGAAAGTTGAAGTCTTTTGATCAAGAGGTTGAGGAATCTAATTCATCAACCAAAGCGCAAATACCGATTAGGCCGACTTTGGTGACGACTAGTAGAGATTGGTTTCGTCGCCGCGGCCACACACTCAGTTTCTGCGGTATCTTTCTGTTTAGTGTAATCCTGTATTACAGGCCTTATGAGCTGATTCCAGCGCTTTCTTCGTTGACTTCGATGGCGTTTTACACGGGCGTGGCTACGCTCGTCATCTATGCGTTTGCCCAGCTTTCGATTGAAGGTAACTTAACCGCGCGTCCAAAGGAGATTAACCTGGTCCTGTTGCTCGGCGTGGCTGCATTTCTCTCCATGCCGATGGCGGGCGACCCCGGCTACGCCTGGAAAACGTTCAGTGAGATGTTGCTAAAGACGATCGTAATCTTCATTGTGATCGTCAACGTCGTGCGAACTGAGGGAAGACTCAAATTGCTGCTGTGGCTGGTTCTGGTTGTCAGCATTTATCTCAGTGTGAATGCAATCAACGATTACCGGTACGGGTTGTATGGGACGGGAGCATTAGAGTCTCACGACGTGCGAATTGCCGGCAGAATAAAAGGTCTCTTTGAGAACTCCAACGATCTAGCTTTGCACCTCGTAACGATGATTCCGATCGCCGTGGGGTTGGGACTAAGCGGTCGCGGTTTATTTAAGAAACTGATCTATTTTGGTGGGACTGCGTTAATGATTGGAGCGGTGGTTGTAACTTTCTCCCGCGGCGGGTTCCTGGGTTTGGTTGCCGCGGTATTTATGCTCGTGCGCAGATTGGGCCGGAAAAATCGGGTGGCCACCACTGGAGCACTTGTATTTGCAATTATCGTATTCCTTGCTTTGGCGCCTGGATCCTACTCCGGTCGCCTCTCGACGTTGTTTGATTCCAGTGCCGATCTGACTGGTTCCTCAAGCCAGCGAACCGAAGTTCTTAAACGTTCAATTTGGGTAGCACTTAGATATCCGCTGTTCGGTGTTGGCATCGGAAATTTCCACTTTAAGTCCCCTCGTGAGTTAGAGTCACACAATGCTTATACCCAAGTGGCCTCCGAAATGGGTTTGGCTGCGGCGGTAATTTACATTCTGTTTCTAATTCACCCCCTGCGACGTCTGCGGCTAATCGAAAACCAGAGCTATGAGAAACCTGACCAAACCAGATTCTATTATCTATCCGTTGGGTTACAGGCCTCGCTGGTTGGATTTATGGTCAGCAGTTTTTTTGGGGCCGTTGCCTATCAGTGGTACGTCTACTATCTGGTGGCTTACGCAGTCTGCCTGCATCGGCTGTATATAATGAAGACCCAGCCAGAGAATGACTTGGCTGGTGTCCTTTGGAAGCAGCCGTTCGCCAAGAACACGGAAAAGCTGGTCGCCGCGCAAACCGCTTCTCAATTAGGCCGGGCTTAGAACGCCAAACTTATTTTTGTCAGGTGTGAGCATGGACTTGATAGGCGGAATTCACGACACTTTGTCACTGCATGTGCTGATGCCATTTTCACGCTTGCAGAGGTCAACACGCCCATCAACGAGACCGACTCAACAAGCCTTTTATGATGGCATTCGCTTTCGCCGTGAAGCCGGCGCCTGGGACAACGAAAAACGAACCCGCTGGATGTTGGATCGGCTGCGAACCATCGTGCGACGAGCTTATGAGGAAACTGTTTTTTATAAAGAGCTTTTTGACGAAACGCATTTCGATCCGTACGCGGATTTTGATTTCCGCGACTTTTCTAAACTTCCGGTCCTCACGCGAGAACATATTCAAGAGGCCGGGCCAAACCTTCTGGCTTCGTCAGTTCCAGCAGATCAAATCCGTAGAGACAGCACTGGTGGTTCAACCGGGGTTCCCGTCAAGCTATGGTCAGGACCAAGAGAACGCGGTTGGCGCGACAGTGGCATGGAGCATTTTTTTGAGACGCTGGGTGTTCCTGAAGGTAGTCGGGCGGCCCTCCTTTGGGGACATCATCTCGACCCACAGGCGACCGATAGTTTTCGTGATCGCTATAAAGCCTTCGTTTCGAATGTCAGGTGGTTCGATTCCTTGCGATTGTCCTCACAGACTCTGGATGAGTATCACCGCGAGTTAGAACGCTTCCGCCCGGCTTGCATCATTGCGTATGCCAGCACATTGGGACATCTCGCTGAGCACATACTTGCCAGGAATTACAAACCAAGTTATCCAACACGTTGTTCTATTACTGGTGGTGAGAAGCTCTGGTCCAGACACCGTCGCCTCATTGAAGAAGCATTTGGCCGCCCTGTACACGAGAGATACGGGTCTCGTGATGCGGGGTGTGTGGGCGTTCAGTTGGATCCAGCAAATAACTTTGACTACACAGTAGACTGGGCTCAGATGCTGGTCGAACCGGAACGGCCGCAATCGGATTCTCCTATTTTGATTACTAAGCTTCAGGCCGATGCCATGCCTATGCTTCGTTATAGCATTGGCGACAGCGGCCACTTTCTCGCAAGCAGTAAACCAGGACACCCAACGTTCGTTTTGCCTGACGTAATGGGCCGTGAGGTGGATCGCATTTCCTTGCCTGGTGGTCGCTGGGTTACGGGACTCGAGGTACCGCATCTACTCAAGGATTATCCGGTGCGCGAGTTTTTGTTTTTGCAGCGAGAGGATCACTCAGTTGAACTCCAAATCGTTCCGCAAAGAGATTTCGATGAAAGCAGCCTTCGCCGAATCCAGGAGATACTGACAGCAAACTTACCGGGCTTACAGATTCAAATTGAACTAAGAGAATCAGTCGTGCGAACGAAGTCAAATAAGTGGCGTCCCGTAATCAGCGAAGTCAAATCAAATTCCGAGGCATTTGTATGAACTCGGATTTTGACGCCAACTTCGAGTCCAGCCTCGCGCTTGTTGAAGTGCCTGCCAGCGCCTATCTCGAAGAAGACGGGGAAGCATCCAAAGTTTCAGAGGCGATTGGTCGATTGGCTTTAAACCTAGGGTGGGCCCGTGAAGGTAAAGGTGCGTTTGGAGACTTAATCAAGCCGGGCGCGCGCGTACTTATCAAGCCAAACTTTGTGCTCCATCACAATCAGGGAACTGGTGGCATGGAGCCGATGCTTACACATCAGTCGATCGTAAGAGCTGTCGTCAGGGCCGTATTACAAGCTGACGCCTCAGAAGTCATCGTGGGTGATGCTCCGATTCAAACGTGCGACTTTTCAGCGCTCCTGCAGGCGACCGGGCTCGGCTCATGGGCTGAGGACCTGATCAAAGCGGATTCTCGTTTCAAAGGGGTGAAAGACTTTCGCAGGACCACTTCGCAATATGTAAACGGTGTTCGCGTTGCTGAAGAGAACGTGCTCCCGGCAGAGGATTTTGTACTTTTTGATTTGGGCTCAGACAGTCTGCTCGAACCAATTACCAGTGATGAAGATTTTCGAGTAACTTGTTATGACCCGCGATTAATGGCTAAAACGCATGGACGCGGAAGGCACCAATACCTGGTAGCCAAGGATGTAATGGAAGCGGACATCGTCATAAATTTGCCTAAACTCAAGACTCATAAAAAAGCGGGAATAACGTGTGCGCTGAAGAATCTGATCGGTATCAATGGAAACAAAGAGTACCTGCCGCATCACCGTATTGGCGGAACGAATCTTGGTGGCGACTGTTACCCCGGAAACTCAAGGGTCAAACGCATGTTGGAGTACGCAGCCGATCAACAAAACCTTACGGTCTCTGATAAGGCAGCGCGAGTGTGGGGCGGTGTCGCAACACAATTAAATCGAGTGCTTCATCTGATGGGTGACAATCTTGGAATCGAAGGTTCGTGGAGTGGCAACGATACCATCTGGCGCACTGGACTTGATCTTAATCGGATCATGCTCTATGGCGATGTTGATGGGTCAATGGCTCAGGCGCCGCGGCGACGGGTTGTCCACCTGGCCGACGCGATTGTCGCAGGACAAGGCGATGGTCCACTCTCTCCGCAGCCGCTCCCGCTCGGCATTTTGTTCGCGGGAAATAATGCAGCTTGCGTTGATTGGCTTGGCGCGCGGTTGCTTGGTTATGATCCCCAGCTTGTTCCAATTGTGCGCGAGGCGTTTGGACATTATCGATGGCCCATTGCTACTTCCCAACCTGACGACACAACTCTCAAAGGAGACTGGGGAAATGGAACGGTTGACCAAATATTGGTTAATCAGACGCGCCCCGTTATTCATCCCTTCGGTTGGCGTGATGCCGTCTCGCCAACAGTGAATGAAAGGCAAGCTTCCTGATCTTGAGATACAACACATTACAACTCATAGGCAGTTTCCATCAGGGTGGATCAGAAAGACAGGCAGTGCAGTTAACGCGACTGTTGCTGGAGAGCGGGCGCTGCAACGTATCTGTCGCAACTTTGGATCGTGGCGGAATCTTACTGGAAGAGGTCGAAAGACTTGGCCTGAACGAGATTCCCGAATTTCGACTTAATAGTTTCTACGAGCTTCATTTCATTCGTCAGGTCGAGCGCTTTGCGCGATATTTGAAGAAGCATGAGATTGACGTGGTACACACGCACGACTTTTATACCAACGTTTTTGGGATGGCAGGAGCCGCCCTAGCGCGCGTGCCCGTACGAATCGCTTCGCGCCGGGAATCTGCTAATCGTCCTGCAAGTCAAAGATTTGTCGAACGGTGCGCCTACCGAGCTGCCCACGCAGTCGTAGCCAACTGTGAAGACGTGCGTCAGCAACTCCTGAAAGAGGGGGTGCCTGCGCAAAAGGTGCGCACAATTCACAACGGACTTGAGCTCGCACGAGTGCAACCGCCACAGGCGAAAAGAAACGAAACACTAAAGACGCTAAATCTGCCCGAATCCGCGCGCTATGTGACGATAATGGCAAATATGCGAGCGCACGTGCGGCTTCCGGAGCCAGTATGTTTCAAGGATCATCCAACCTTTTTGCGAGCGGCAAAACAAGTCCGTGAGAGTGTCCCTGAAGCGGCTTTCATAATTGCTGGCGAAGGCGAATTAAAAGAGGCAACACAGGATCTGGCCCAAACTCTCGGCATTGCCGACCGCACATTCTTTATTGGCAGATGCGAGGACGTTGGTGCCACGTTGTCGATTTCAGATGTGTGTGTGCTTAGCTCGTTTTCAGAGGGTTTCTCCAACGCAATTCTCGAGTATATGGCCGCCGGCAGACCAGTGGTTTCTACAGATGTTGGGGGCGCGCGCGAAGCGATCGTTCATGGTGAAACTGGTTACCTTGTTCCGGCTGGTAACCACGAACGAATGGCTGAACACATCATCTCTTTGTTGTTGGAGCCGGAGAATGCTCGTTCGCTGGGTGAATGCGGAAGGCAGCGTGTGAGTGACAAGTTCTCCTCTCTCAAACAACTACAGAATATTGAGAGTCTCTACAACGAATTGTTAAAGTTAAGCAATCCGGGTTGGATATCAGAATTATCACGAGTAGATCCGAGTTAGTATGCCGATAACAGACACAAAGAATCCGCTTCGGGTCCTGGTTGTTGCACCTTCTCTGGATATTCTTGGAGGTCAATCTCGGCAGGCCGTGCGTCTTATGGACGGACTTAGACAAGAGCCGGATCTAGAGGTGAGTTTTCTGCCGCATAATCCTCGCCTGCCAGGATTTCTAAGATCTCTGCAAGCCATCAAGTACGTGCGGACTGTGGTCACAACTTTGTATTACGTGGCCTTGCTGCTGTGGCGAGTACGGAAGTACGACATCATCCACATATTCTGCGCGTCTTATTATTCTTACTCTTTATCCGCAATTCCTGCGCTTTACATTGCTCGACTCTTCGGAAAGAAATCCGTCCTGAACTACCGTAGCGGAGAAGCCCAGGATCATCTTGAGAACTGGCGAACAGCAGTGCCGACACTCAAGTTAGCGGATGTGATCGTAGTGCCGTCTGGTTATTTGGTTGACGTGTTTGCGCGCTACGGATTGCGCGCCCAGGCTATCTACAACATTGTGGAATTAGACCGTTTCACGTTTCGCGAGCGACAGCCGTTGCGTCCGGTATTCCTGACGAGCCGACTGCTCGAGCCGCTCTACAACGTGCCGTGTGTACTTCGCGCGTTTGCAATTATTCAGGAACGCTATCCCGAGGCCAGCCTTACTATTGCGGCGGACGGCTGGATGAGGAGTGAGTTGGAATCTCTCGCACGAGATCTCAACCTTCGTAAGGCCGAGTTCATTGGCTTTGTGCCTTTTGAAGCTATGCCTGACCGTTACAATTCGGCTGATATTTATCTCTCAGCTACGAGTATCGACAACATGCCGAGTTCACTCACCGAAAGCATGGCGTCCGGGTTGAATGTTGTTACGACTGACGGCGGCGGAGCGATACCTTACATAATGACCAATGGGGTTACAGGACTAATCGTTCCCAGCGACGATCACCAGGCGCTCGCCGCCGCGGCTATTCGTCTTCTTAATGACAATCAGTTTGCATTACAGCTTGTGCGTAATGCGCATGAGGCCAGTAAGAACTTTACCTGGCCACATATTCGCGCTGAATGGCTTAATCTGTACAAGGATCTTGTCAAAGAGAAAGGTTTTTTGATGAGCAGTAATAATCAGGGCCGCGTGTCAATGCCAAAGACTGATTCAGCTCTCTAAATTATTCTGTCCCATGAAACAGGTTTTTCGTAAAGGATTGAAACACATTGTGGTAGCCGAAGCTCCGGAGCCAATGGTTACTCCTAACCACGTTCTGGTAAATCCTCTTTATTCACTCATCAGTAGCGGAACTGAGAGCGCCAGCATCCATGAAGGGATCCTCAAAGAAGTAGCCGAGAACCCCTCACAGCTGCGTAAAGTTTGGGCCGGACTGAAAGCGATGGGACCGGTTGCGACCGTTGCAGAAGTGCGGGCCAAATTTCACGAATACGCGACGCTGGGCTATGCGGGCGCCGGAATAGTTCAAGAGCGACACCCCTCTGTCACCGAATTCAAGGTTGGCGATCGCGTGGCTTACGGCGGAGAAGGAACTGGGCATGGCGAAACCATCCTGGCATCCCAGAACTTGATCGTTCGCGTACCAGACGAGGTACCTTTCAAACATGCTTGCTTCACGACATTGGGAAGCATTGCTCTTAACTCGATCAGGATTTCAGAAGTTGGCGTTGGGGACGTGGTTGCGGTTATTGGCCTTGGTTTGGTGGGCCAACTGGTCGCTCAGTTAGCTCGACTTCAGGGAGCGCGCGTGATCGGAATCGACTTGCGGTCCGATCGAGTGGCATTGGCCCGCAAATCTGCAGTGGATTATGGCCTTGATGGCAGCTTGCCGATTGCAGAAGATGTAAGTGCGATAACGAATGGCCTCGGCGCTGACTGCGTAATTGTAGCGGCAGCCTCAAAGTCTTCTGCACCTTGCGAGCTGGCCCTAGAGATTTGCCGGGATAGAGGACATATCGTGATCGTCGGGGCCGTGGAGATGAGTTTCCCGTGGTCCGCAATGTACGCGAAGGAAATAAAACTCTCAATGTCGCGTGCTTATGGACCAGGAAGTTACGACCCCGAATACGAAGTGAAGGGCCGGGATTATCCGGTTGCTTATGTGCGCTGGACGGAAAATCGCAACATGGAGGAATTCCTTCGGCTGGTCTCACTTGGACGGGTCGATCTCGAGTCCTTGATCACCCATGAGTTCAGTATCGAAGATGCGGCTCAAGCTTATCAGATAGTAATGGATGCGAAGTCAAATAGTTTGGGAGTGCTGTTGCGCTATCCCGAACCTAATTCGGAAGGAGCATCTGAGAAAGTTACACCGCAACGTCGAGTCAATCTTAACAGCGAGACCGCAAAATCGGATGTCAAGGTTGCGCTGGTCGGCGCAGGTAATCTTGCGCGGTGGGCGCACCTGCCCAGTTTGTCGAAGATACCGAAAGTCAGTCTCCACGCCGTCTGTTCTGCCAGTGGGGCTAGAGGAAACACCTATGCGCGCCGGTTCGGAGCTTCATACTTTTGTTCTGATTACCGGGAGATTTTGGATGACCCCGAAATCGATGTCGTGATGGTACTAAGTCGAAATCAACATCACTTCTCGCAGGCGTTCGAAGCGTTGATGGCTGGTAAGCACGTGTTCGTTGAAAAGCCGATGGCCTTGACAGAATTGGAGTGCCGGAAACTATACGAAGCAGTAGTAGTTTCGGCTAAGCAATTGAGTGTCGGATTCAACCGGCGCTTCGCACCGTTTTATCAAGATTTGAAACAATCGCTAGGCAAGCGCACTGGTCCAGCCGTGATTAACTGTCGCGTAAGCTCCCCGGGCATTTCAGGTTCCTACTGGATGGCCGATCCTTCTTTGGGCGGCGCCATCATTGGTGAGGCTGTTCACTTTATTGATTTGATGTACTGGCTGCTCGAATCCGAGCCGATCAACGTATCCGCATACTGTCTTCCAACAGGAAAGACGGATCCAATCGGAGAAAATAACCTAGTGGCAACTTTTCGCTTTGCAGATGGATCGATTGGCAGCCTTAACTACTCTACGATTGGCTCAAAGAACGCGCCGGGCGAACGGATTGAGGTATTTGCTCAAGGCCTTACCTCGATGGTCCAGGATTTCAAACAGTTCTTGTCGGTTTCCAATTCCAAGCGAGTAAGATCCAGTCTGTGGGCGCACAAAGGCTACGAAGATCAACTCAGATCATTTTTTCGAAGCATTGCCCAGGGTGAATCGCCGTCCGTGACCGTGCGAGACGGTGCACGAGCGACCTTAGTATGCGTAGAAATGTTGAGATCAACTCAGAGTCTTACTTCGCGCGAGATTAACTTAGAAGCCCTCCTAACCGGTTGAAGCGGGACTTCTTATCGGTTGCTAGGGGGCGGCGGTGGAGCTGCCAAAATGAGTGAATCTGACGTTCCTGAGATCTTGGAGAAGCCAATCCGACTTTTGCTTGTTGCCCCCGCTTTAAGGATCTTAGGCGGCCAGGCGGTCCAGGCTAATTACCTGCTCGAACATCTTCGTCGCGAGCCCATGTTTGACGTGGGATTCGTACCTCACAATCCACGACTACCCGGCCCGCTGCGCCTGTTGCAATCAATTAAATACGTGCGGACGATCATAACTTCTCTGCTCTATTGCATAAATCTCTTAATTCAAGTTCCTAAATACGACATCGTTCACGTCTTCTCTGCGTCCTACTTCTCATTCCTGCTGGCACCGACGCCAGCCATACTGGTCGCGCGATTCTTCGGCAAAAAAGTTATTTTGAACTACCGGAGTGGGGAGGCTGAAGATCATCTTAGAAGTTGGCCTCGTACCGCCGTTCCGATCATGAAGTTGGCGGATGAGCTTATCGTTCCATCATCTTACCTGGTTGAAGTATTCAACAAATTTGGATTGCGTGCGTGGCCTGTTGCAAACATCATCGACACGGATCGATTCAAGTTTCGAGAGCGGCGACCGTTGCTACCGATTTTCTTTTCGAACCGTAATCTCTATCCTTTATACAACGTAGCTTGTATTTTGAGAGCTTTTGCCAAAATTCAACAGAGGTTTCCGGATGCACGATTAATTATCGCGGGAGATGGCAATCAGCGGTCGTCCCTGCAATTGCTAGCGCAGCAGTTGAGGCTTCAGAACGTGGAGTTCCGCGGACGCGTTGCTCCCCACAAAATGAATGAACTTTACGACGAAGCACATATTTTTTTGAATAGCTCGAACATAGATAACATGCCCGGCTCGATACTAGAGTCGTTTGCTAGCGGCATGCCGGTTGTCTCGACTAGTGCGGGGGGAATTCGATGCATTGTAAATCATGGAATTACTGGCTTATTGGTTCCCCGGAATGATTACGAAGGCATGGCTTCTTTCGCCATTAAACTTCTAGAGTCGCCAGAGCTTGCTACCTCGTTGGCGCACAATGCATACAAGGAATGTTCGGCTTATACATGGCCAGCAGTCCGCAGAGATTGGTTGACAGCTTATGCACGACTAGCAGGCCGCCAAGCTAAGACCGGCACTTCGGCTGGTTCAGGATTAACCGTTGATCCTAACCCGTTTCAGGGAGCCGCAGAAGAAGGTTAGAGAAAACGTCTACTCCCCTGTCTAGAAACCCTACCCAGCAGGCAACGAAGGCGCGGATGATAATCGCCAATAACAGCGATGAAGGTTCGAATCGAAGAGACCCAACTGTCACGGTGGTGATACCGGCCTACAATTCCGCGCGTTATATTCGGCAAGCGCTGGATTCGGTGAACGCACAGACGATTCGTGATTTTGAAGTAATCGTTGTAAACGATGGATCCGACGATCGCGAAGAACTAGAACGGACACTTCATGCGCATCCGCTCCCAATCATTTATTTATCCCAGGACAACAAAGGAGTGAGCGCAGCAAGAAACTCTGGTATCCGGATCGCAAGGGGCGAGTTTTACGCACAACTCGACGCCGATGACCAATGGACACCGGATTATCTGGAAGTGCAACTCGGAATTTTAGATGACAACCCAGACGTCGCGCTCGTTTATCCCAACGCAACCATTATCGGCGATGAATCCGACGCGGAATTGGAATTTATGAAGATTTCTCCGTCAGAGGGTGAGGTGAGTTTTGAAGCTTTAGTGCAACAGAAATGTACCGTGATGACATGCGTGACTGCGCGAATGAGTGCAATAAGAGAAGCAGGAATGTTTGACGAAACTCTTCGCAGTTGCGAAGACTTTGATCTGTGGTTAAGAATCGTAAAGAACGGCGGCCGCATAACCTACCACCGGCGGAGACTAGTGTTCTACAGGCGTCACCGGGGTAGCCTTTCTTCTGATCGGGTGTGGATGACTCGCCATCTTCTAAAAGTGTTTGAAAAATGCGCTCGCACTCTTAAGTTAACACCCAGCGACATCGAAATTCTAAATGAACAAATAACCTCTAACCGTGCCAGGCTTCACCTATGCGAAGGTAAGCATGCTCTAATCATGGGCGGAGCAAATGCTGCGCTCGTTCATTTTCAAGAAGCTAATGAGCATCTTCGCAGTCCTAAATTAAAACTGGTTATAGTCCTTTTACGGCATATGCCTCGCGCAGTAATTTGGGTTTTTACGGAGCGTGAGCGCTGGCAGTCAGGTCAGGCAGGTCATCAACTAACGGGAATAGATCAACCACGGGTAACTTCTTCAACAGAGACTGTGGTGGGAAATATGAAATAAAACTACCTCTGAAAGCCCAGCCATGCGTCTCGATGTAATCATTCCCACTTATAACCGTCAGGACCTCCTTCCGCTAACCCTGAACAGTTTGCTTACTGCTCAGATACCGCCGGAATTGGAAGTGGGAATTACCGTAGTTGATAACAACTCGACTGATGGAACGCGACAAGTGGTCGAGGCGTTCCAAAGGAAGTTTGGCGAGAGACTTCAGTATTGTTTTGAGTCGCAGCAAGGAAGATCGCATGCACTGAATGCTGGTATAACCGCAACCAGCGGTGAACTCGTTGGCACGATCGATGACGACGAGGAGGTTGATCGGAATTGGTATAAGACGGCATTCGCGGCGTTTCGCGATAGACAATTGGATTTCATCGGTGGTCCATACGTGCCGCGCTGGAGCATCTCACCGCCTGAATGGCTGCCCCCCTCATACGGAGGTGTTGTTGGTTGGGTGGACGGTGGAGATCGAGAAGTTCCGTTCGACAACAATTATCTCGGCATACTGATGGGAGGCAATGCAGTTTTCAAAAGGTCTGTGCTGGATAAGGTGGGACTCTATTCGACATGGCTTGGGCGCACGGATAAAGGGTTGTTAACCGGAGAAGACGAAGAACTGTACGGGCGTCTGTTGGCCAGCGGCGCAAAAGGTATGTATCTGCCGGACCTCAGAATCTATCATCATGTAACACCTGACAGGCTAACCAAGAGTTATTTTCGGCGCTGGTGTTTTTGGCGCGGCGTGTCTCTGGGATTACTCGATCGCACGAGGATGCTGCCGTGTCCTTATCTCTTTGGAATTCCGAGATGGCATTATCGCAAGGCGTTTCAGGGCCTGCTCTCGACGACGTCTCATCTCGTGGTTAAGCCCAAGGATCCAGCAAACGCATTCGCCGCTGAACTCGGCATTTGGGATTGGTTGGGTCTTTTATACGGAAGACACTTTCGCAAGGCTGAAGCGTTTACCACTGGAAAACAGTAGCGCGCGTTGCAACTCCCTGGATGTCTCACACACCCGAAGTCTCCATCGTAATTCCTACCTACAACAGGTCTAACCTCTTGCGGGATGCCGTGAAGAGCGTCTTGGGCCAGGAGAGTCAAACCTCATTCGAAATAGTCGTGGTTGATAATAATTCCAGCGACGATACGCAAATGGTAGTGCAATCGCTGCTGCAGAGTCATCCCGGGAAAGTGCGGTATGTAGTTGAAACTAAACAAGGTAACGCTCACGCCAGAAACCTCGGTGTCACTACTGCGAAAGGGGCCATCATCGCCTTTATTGATGACGACGTGACTGTGGAAAGCAACTGGTTGAGCGTGCTCAAAGGAGTTCTGGACTCTCGTGGGGACGTGTCGTTTGTTGGTGGTAGAGTCTTACCTGAGTGGAGTGCACCACCACCCGCCTGGTTAACCACGGATCATTGGCCGCCGTTGGCGCTACTCGATTATGGCCCAGATGAATTAACCATCGCCGGCACCAGTCCGCGCGGCTTACTCACTGCTAATATCGCGTTTCGCAGAAGCGTCTTTGACGAGAGCGGAACCTTCTCTCCACATCTACAGCGAGTGAAAGATCACATCGGCTCAATGGAGGACACCGAGTTTCTCTTACGCGTGTGTCGCAGCGGCAAAAAAGGAATTTACAGTCCCGACATGACTGTACGGGCGCCAGTCGATGTTGAACGATTGACAAAGGCTTACCATCGTCGCTGGCACACCGGACATGGTCATTTTTATGCAGTCATGAATGATTCTGAATGGGAACGTTCCAAGTTTCACCTGATGGGCGTCCCGTCACATCTCTACAAGCAGACGGCAACGCATGCAGTGATCTGGTTTTCGCGAGTGCTGACTGGAAACTCTGATGCGGCTTTTGTTAATGAGTGTAGACTTCGGTTCTTCCGCGGTTTTTTCCTTCAACGAAAACGAAACCCTCCCAAGCAACGACAAGACGTGATCAATACGCTCACTGTGTGATTCCAACATTAGCGAATGTTTATTACAAATCTTGCAGTTCGATTGTAATTAGCGCCGCGGTATTTACACTGGCAATTCTCACGTGTTAGGGTGCGCGGGTTTAAGACGTGCGGCGCATTGGACCCCGCCAGATACTTCGAAGAACGAAAGGCAAGTAGCTTCGCTAGTTTCGGTCGAAGAATTATCAATCGAGCAACCCGGGACGATTTAGACTTCTTGGGTGGCACCTCCAGAAACGAGTTGTCATTAGATAGATCACGCTTTCCCTAAGTGATGATTCAGTAAAAGTGTGTGTGATGTTGAGACGCTTGATTCCCCTTTCGCTCGTTTTATGTGTTCTTGTTTGTGCCAGCGCCGTATCCGCAAGTGCGAGTCCCTTACGAGTACTTAGTTGGAACGTCTCATTCGGGAAGGGAACAGACGGGATTCAGAATTGGGATCGGACTGCTACATGGATTGCCAACATGAATCCGGACCTTGCAGGCTTGTGTGAAATGCCGTCCGAATATATTTCGACTCTCGTTAGCCTCGTTAATCAAAAGACAGGTCAAACGTGGTATTCACACTTTGTTCCGAAGTATTCCGGCACGACTGAAGGGAATTTGATTCTTTCAAAGTATCCCCTGCTAAGCACCGGGTCGCGCTTCCTGAGTGCTAATCGCTCGGTTGCCCAAGGGACCGTGAGTGTCGGCGGCAGAACCATTAACTTCTTTGCTACCCATCTGGATCCGGATTCCAGCGGAGTGCGTTACACGCAGGTTGGAGAACTGATGAGCTGGGCCTCCGGTTTCTCCGAATCACGAATAGTTGTTGGCGACTTTAACGCCGGTCCTGACACATCTGAGTCAGTGCGGATGACCAGCACTTACTACGACGCCTGGATGCAGGCAATGGCGGTGGGCACCGCGACTGCGTACCCGGACAATCCGGTCTATATGCACACAAGAACGCGTCGAGGAAGGATTGATTACGTTTGGTATTCAAGCGGTTCGGGCAACCTGTTTCTGCAAGGCACGCAGATTCCCGATACTCGAAATTTGAGTCAGACCAATGTGGTGGTGACTCTCGGTACGTTAGATGATCTGGGTGTTCGGCCCTCGGATCACAATCTGGTTGTCGCTGACTTCAATGTTGCTACCACAACGCCAACTCCGACGCCAACGCCAACTCCGACGCCAACGCCAACTCCGACGCCAACTGCCGGACCGCCCGTACTCTTAACGCGGGAAGGTACAAATAGAGCGGTTGCGTTTCACTCTACGTTGCTCACGATAGAGCCGTTCCCGCTGAGGTCAGCCCTAAATCTGAGTACTGACCAGCGAACTAGAATCATGCTCTTTGCCACCAACCTGGAACTTCAACTTGGTGAAACACCAGCGTCGCTCGTTGTTCGTGGGACGGATTTACGCGGTTTTACGTATCAACTGGCAGTTGAGCAAATAACCAGAATGCCTGATTTCAGCTGGTTAACATCTCTGATTGTGCGATTGCCGGACGATCAAACGATAAGCGGAGATCTGTCGATCAACGTTGAGCTGCGAGGCGCGGTTAGCAATAGCGTAAGGGTTGGCATAAGGGCGCCGTAAATTGGCTCAACCAAGAAAAATGTCGCTAAATGGTTACGAAAAGCAAAGCTTTGACACATTATGTTCAAAATGTTAACTTGCGAATGTCTTGCGTCGGGGGTCGACTTGGAAGCGAGACCGCTTCTTGACACTCCTCGACGTTAGCGGCCCCCGGTTAGGACAAAGTTCCATCCGTTCTAATCTTCCAGGTCTCTGGCAGAGAGATCGAAACCACTAAAACCCGAGCGTTACAAGGCAATCCCGAGGCCTACAACTTTGTGTATGACCGTATTGGATTGTATCCCAGTGTGTTTCTGGTCAGTCAAAAGCCGGGGATGCGATTAGGCCTAATCGCAAGAATGGGAGTTGCAATTCCTGCTCCAGATCCCAGTTTGAAGAACAGCGTCTGCGCAAAAGTAGTGCCTGCCAATCTTTTGCCATTGTCCGATTATCCCCGACAGTCGAATCCCCGATTGTACCCACAACGATTCCCAGATTGTTCAGAAGGAGAATTGTAAAGTGACCCCAAGACGGACCGTGTTTTATGCACTTATCCCGCTAATGTTAATTCTTGGTCTTGTTCGAGCCTCTTCAGCGCAAGAAATAGTTCTTTACGCATCACAAGCTCCCGTGAAGGTTGGCAGCTGGTATTCAGTCCCGGATTCCTCGGCTGCTGGTGGTGCACGCTTGGCAAATCCAGACTGGGGTGCGGCCAAAATAGCTACGGCAGCTGCTAATCCATCAAGTTATGCGGAGCTTAACTTCACGGCCTCGGCAGGCAGGCCATATCGTCTTTGGATTCGGGGCAAGACGATAAACAATTCACCGTACAACGATTCGATTTTTGTGCAGTTCTCAGGAAGTGTGAATAGCAGCGGTAG
>JBAPXA010000439.1:0-5588 GCA_049283975.1 Pyrinomonadaceae bacterium
GATTTTTAGCCTGGGTCCCGAGTCGGGCGCCACTGGAAATCTAATTGCGGAGGTCTACTGCGAGCGGATGGAATTTCACGTACCTTAGAACCAAAGTAAGGAGGGCCGCTCATGGGCAAAATGCTAAGCCTGATCATCATAACGCTGGCAACCGCAACGGTGAGTGTCGCGCAGGAAGTCCCACCGATCCGCAATTTCGTCAAACTCAATGCCGACTTTTGTACTGGGGCTCAACCTCGGTTGGAGCATCTCGAGAAGTTAAAAGCTGATGGTGTGAAATCGATCCTGAACCTGCGCCCGGCTGGTGAACATCGCGCGGCCGAAGAGGAAGCGAAGGTAAAAGAACTCGGCTTGCAGTATTTCAACATCCCGGTTGTTTTTGGTGAGCCTAAAGAGGAACAAGTCGCCGAGTTTTTTAAGATCACCGATGAGCGCAAAAACTTCCCTATCTTTATTCATTGCGCCGCCGGCATCCGCGTCGGCGCGTTTTGGTTTATCCGGCGAGTGCTGCGCGACGGCTGGACTCTGGAAGCGGCGGAAAAAGAAGCTGATCAGATTGGCTTGCGCGAGAGTCCTCACTGGAAAGAGTTTGCGCTTAAGTACATTGAGCAACACCGCCAGAAATGATTCAGGGCTAAGCCGTCCCCTAAGGAGTCGATATGAAAACAGGTAGCACTAGATCCAGATCCTTCTCTCTGCTGATCGGCATAGCGCTCAGCGTGTCCGTAATTTCTCAAGCTACGCGGGCCCAGGATCAGAAGTTCGCGCTTCCAGACTACCCGTTGACCTTAGGGGTGTTTGTCTTGCAGTTCTATTCGGGTGGTACGTTTTCGATTGAGGGGAAGGGCTGGCCCACCGTGAACGGCAGTTGGAAACTGAATGGCTCTGAGATGGAACTCATGGGAGTCGGACCGGGCGGCTGTGAGGGACCGGGACGCTATCGTCTGCGCCAAGAGGGCAAAGGCGTGGCGTTTGAGCTCGTAGCCGACGAATGTCGACTGCGCAAAACGATCCTTAACGGCAGCTCCTGGAGGTCCGCGGACGAACCTAAGACGATTCCGTTGCGACGCATCTCCCACACTTCAACTGCACGCCCGGCCAAGCAGCCTGATTGGAAGTCTGCAAACGGAAGCTGGCCATCGTTTCGGGGCGCGCAAGCGTCAGGCGTAGCTGACGGTCAAAACCTACCCGATACCTGGAATGTTAAGACCGGCGAGAACATCCTTTGGCGCACTCCAATTCCTGGGCTCGCACACTCGAGCCCGGTGGTTTGGGGCAATCGAATTTTTGTCACCAGCGCCGTCAGCAGTGATCCCAAGGCGACGTTTCGCCCCGGCCTTTATGGCGACGGCGACGCTTCTCAAGATCGTTCACGCCATCGTTGGATGCTCTACGCGCTAGACAAACGTAGCGGCAAGATTCTCTGGGAGCGTGTGGCGTACGAAGGTGAGCCGCGTGAGAAGCGTCACATCAAGTCAACTTATGCGAATTCCACGCCCGCTACCGACGGCCGCATTGTCGTTGCCTGGTTCGGTTCCCAGGGCGTGCATGCATACGACGTTAATGGTCGTCCACTTTGGAAAGTTGATCTCGGCCGCGTGGATATGGGCGCGTACGACATTCCTACTTACGAGTGGGGTCCGGCAAGCTCACCGATCATCTGGAACAATCTGGTCATTCTCCAATGCGATACGCAAACTGATTCGTTTCTTTTGGCGCTCGACGCCGCCACCGGTAAGACGGTGTGGAAAACAGAGCGCGAAGAACTACCTTCGTGGGGCACGCCGACGGTAGCCATGACAGCAAGAGGTCCGGAGTTGGTAACTAACGCTTCCAACTTCATCCGCGGCTACGATCCGCTTACCGGAAAAGAACTATGGCGACTCGGTCGTAGTTCCAAGATCACTGCTCCCACGCCGATTTTTATCGATGACGTGTTTGTGGTTGCGAGTGGCCGTGGTCCGGAAAGACCTATCTTTGTGGTCCGGGCCAACGCCCGTGGTGATCTCACTTTGGCGGATGGAAAAACTGATAGTGAGGCGATTGTGTGGAGTCGCACCGGCCGCGGCTCGTACATGCCCACGCCGCTAAGTTACAAGGGCAACCTCTATGTCCTTGCTAATAATGGACTCTTTGATGCCTACAACTTGAAAACGGGAGCGGAAGTCTATCGCCAGCGACTACCGCTAATCGGCAGTGGCTTCAGCGCTTCGCCCGTGGCCGCCGACGGCAAGATCTATCTCTCAAATGAAGATGGAGAAATTCTGGTGATTGCTGCAGGAGACAAGTTTGCGCATGTCGCCACGAATTCGATGGGCGAATTGTTGATGGCAACGCCCGCGCTTTCCGAAGGCGTTATGTACGTTCGTTCGGCACAAAGTGTTACCGCAGTCGGACGAAAATAGGCGGCAATCAAGGCAAGCGACTATCGACGCGGAGCGTCGCGATTATTTTAGCCCCGGTAACTTCAAGTGGAAATTTGCAGGTAAGGAAGGGGGCCTGCCCCCGCTCACTCTGTTTTTCCATGGAGGGTTCTAGGTGGAAGCTATAGAATTTTTGGAAGCGGGGGCAGACCCCCTTGCTTACCTGCAAATTTTGACCTCCGATTCCTTTTCAACCCAACTCAAAACCGACCGCGACTGCTTACATTTCCGCCAGCGCCACCGCCAATAGCAGTATCTTCTTGATGCCCTTGTAGAGAGGCTCGATTTCGCAGTTCTCAGTTAGCGCGTGGGAGTCGTTGCAGGGCCCTGCGCCGGTGGAGATGGAAGAAATACCCGCAAGCAAAGCCGCGCTGGAATTGTTTGATCCGGTTGGCGTAATCGGCGGGTCAAATCCCATTGCGCGATGCACCGCCTCAGCCACTTTCACCAGGCGCGAATCGCGATGACCGGGAATCACTGCCGCGGGCGACGTGGAAATGATATCGGTCTTTAATTTCATGTCAGCGCGTCGCGCTTCCTCTTCCAGAATTTCCGCAATCCTCTTTTCGAGATCAGCGACGACCTCATTGTTGGTAGATCGCAGATCAACTGTGAACCAGGCGTCTGATGCTTTCGCGTTGACTACCTCTGAACCCCCGAGCATCCCAATGTTCAAATTCGAAGGCGGGCTGGTCGGCACCTTCAGCTCATAGATGCGGGCGATCGCCCGCGCGACGGGCAGACTAGCTGAGTAAGGGGGCGTGCGAGAGCGGGTGTGACCACCGGGCCCGATGAAGTGGTGCCGGTACCAGTTGATGCCGATGCCGGCGTAAGTGAATCCTTCATAGCCACCGTCCAGGGCAATGTAATGATCAACCTTGCCTTTATTCTCTTTAACGAATTCTTCTGCACCGCGGAGACTGGTCTCTTCTTCGACAGTGAAAACAAAAATTAAGTCACCCCTGGTTTTGATCCCGGCCGCCTCAAGAGCCCGGATTGTTGCCAGCAGCGCCTCGATGTTGCGTGTATCATCCCCGACTCCCGGCGCATAGACTCGGCCGTCGCGAACTGTGGCCTTGATCTTCAATCCCGGTTGGAAAACCGTATCGAGGTGCGCGTCGAAAACTATTGCAGGTCCAGCGCCAGTGCCCTTGTGCACAGCGATCAGGTTGCCAGTAGCATCGTAGCGAACCTCTTGCAGCTTGTACTTACGCAAGAGTCCTTCGATGTAGCGCGCCCGTTCCTGCTCGTGTTGTGAAGGCGCGTTGATTTCCGTGATGGCAATCCATTCGCGCAGGATCTGATCGCGGTCCTTGTCGATATGATCCGTTGCCGCTTTCACGCGCACGTCGTTTTGCAACGCTTTAACCCGCTCCAAATACTCGGCCGGCGTCTGAGCAAAAAGCGGAACTGGAAGCAGCAGGGCAGCGAGCAGCAGAACGATTCGGTGCATCAGTTTCCTCTTCAATCGAATATAGTAGAGCGGCATCATCATTCTAAGCGGTTGGCAAAAGTTTCGGCCAGCCTCTAAGCGGCTGCAATTCACCGATGGATCTACATCCAAAAAGCAGCTTCAAGAAAATTGGAGCGGCACGCGAACGGCAACCCGGTAATGACCTCGCCCGGTGGCTGGATCATCTGGTTGTCGGCTGTTTGTTTCTTTTTGCGATCGCCGCGCCGCATTCAATCGCTGCCACGCAAACAGCCTGGCTGCTGGGCATGCTCTTCTGGGTGATCCGTTTTGCTTGCTATCCCCGACCCAGCCTCAGTCGCACGCCGGTTGATTATGCTCTCTTCGGCTTCTTTATCCTCACAGGGCTGTCTTCCTTTCTCTCGTATGAGCCATTCGTATCGATTGGAAAGCTGCGCGCCGCCAGCCTCTTCACGATTGTTTATCTCGTAGCGCAGAACATTCCGTCGCGGCGTATCGTGCGCTTGCTAGCGTTAGTTTTGATCGCCTCATTCACTGTGAATGTTTGTTTCACAATTGCGGAGCGGGTCTGGGGGCGGGGGATCAAGCTCCAGGACGTGACCGCTGCCAGTCCGCTCACGGCAGCAATGTTCAGGAGTCAATCACTCCCGGGGAGGACATTTCACGGTAGAGGGAGCTTAACCCCTACTCCGATTCGGAGCGGCGACACGATTCTCAGCATTGACGGAATGAAGGTGAATGACGCGCCCGGTTTAGCCGCCGCGTTGGCCGCCTCCTCCGACTCCAAACCAGCGCTCGTGCAGATCTATCGTGTTGAGTGGACGCCAGTGCTTGAAGTGCCGCGAGGAAAGCTTCTACCCGGAGGAAGTGCCGAGACGCAATTAGGAATTTCCGGGTGGGTCACCGGTCGCGACTGGCGCGCGGCAGGTTTCTTTGGACATTACGTAACTTATGCTGAAGCTTTGCAATTAGCCCTCGCTTTGCTGCTCGCCTTGTTCATTTGCTTCCCCCAAAAGCGAAGCGCTAGAGGATTACTCCTCGGGTTGATGGTAGCGGGGTTTGTCTTCGCGCTAATTCTGACTGTGACAAGGGCAACCTGGGTCGGCGCGGTGTTAGCCGCTCTGGTGATCTTGTTAGTCAGCAGCAGCCGCAAGGTAATCCTGATTGGTGTCGCGGTAGGTTTGCCCCTAATCGTGGCTGGGTTTTTTGTGCTCAAGCAACAACGAAACATCAACTTTCTCGATCGTGGCGACCAGTCAACAACCTGGCGCGAAACAGTTTGGCGCGAGGGGTTTAATCTGCTGGTTAGCAAGCCGCGTCACCTGTTGGTCGGCGTCGGCATGGACTCGATCAAGGCTCACCGAAATGAGTGGGGCCTGTTTGATCACGGTCGTTTGCCTCCCGGACACATGCACTCGAACCTCTTGCAAATGGGGTTGGAACGTGGCGTCCCGGCATTGATCTGTTGGCTTTTACTGCTGGGAATTTACGCCCGCACCCTATGGCGCTTGTTTCGCAGCGACGCGTTGGATGATTGGATCGAGCGTGGAATCGTGATAGGCGCGTTGGGTGGACTGTGCGGGTTCTTTGCCAGCGGGCTGGTTCACTACAACTGGGGCGACTCAGAAGTGGTGATGATCTTTTATTTCATCATGGGACTTACGTTAAGTCTCAGGTCTCAAGTCTCAAGTCTCAAGTCTCAAGTCTCAAGCGAGGGACGTTCAGTCTGGAAG
>JBAPXA010000440.1:0-16029 GCA_049283975.1 Pyrinomonadaceae bacterium
GTCCCACCGTGTTAAGGGTTCCTGCGTTCGGGGGATTTTGAATCACTAAAGTGTCCTGATTGGAATCGATGTCGTAGAGCGTTGTGGTCGTGGCGCCAGCAAAGTTATTCGTATAAGCCGCACCGACAGCGCTGGGATCAAAGCCCACGTTTGGGTCACCAGCTGCGTAAGCAATGGGGATATCGATTCCAGCGATCAGTGCATTAACCGGATTCAATCGAAAGTTCTGATCGGTATTGCTCGTAATGCGAATGCGGTCAACGGTGGGATTAAAGTCGAAACCAAAGGCAGTTCCGTCTAACCCGGGTGAGAATTGCAATCCGACAACCGTGGCCACTCCAGTTGTTAAGTTGATTGTGTAGAGACGACTGGTACTTCCCAAGGCGTATAGCTGTCTGGTCAGCGGTCGGAAATCAATTCCCAGAACATTCTCCCCAGCTTGCAGGCCGGTGATAGCTACGGTGCTAAGGATCGCCCCGGGTGCCGCGCTGTTAAAGCTGATAATAGAATTCCCCGTGGTAAGCGCATAAACCAGTTCGCTGGGAAAGACGCCGGTCGGAGTCGGGACTTTTCTGTGGGGCGGCCTGGCCTTCTGCGCAAGGGCCATCGTAGGAAACGTCAAAACCAAGAGCAGTATGAGCACAACGGAAGAGCGCCTTAACTGTAACGACAGCATATTCCCTCCTAAGAAGTTCTAATGGAGACCTGATTGGCACACCGGTAGTGGCACAAATCTAATCGCCGAATGGTTAGGAACTGAACTCTAAGACTCCTGGAAAAGACGTCGGGTTAGAGCCGGCACACTTTGCTGATCGCATCCTTGCTTTCAAGGGTGGATCAGAAGCGAAGCCAATTTCCCACGGGCTACTGAGACGGGACGATTTACTGTGGGCGGGGGAAGGCCATGCTATGCCCCTTAACTAAGGCAGTCAACAATTATCTTGTGCCGGATTGGTGTGAAGTTAGGCGCGGCGGCGGCGCCGGTGAGGGTCTTAGAAATTTCGTTCGCGCACGTCGACTTTTTGTACGGTAAATACAACCCGCATTGTATCGGGACGCCGATCCATAGAGGCTGGAACGAAAGCGGCATCTTGTCGTAACGCCAGTTCGAACTCGTTAAGCATGCGCCGGTTGCGAGGCGGCTGGACAACTCCCGCAAGCGAGGCAGAGCCGTTACTAAATACGTCGGCGACGACAATCATGTCGTCCGCATCCTGATGCTCATCGGAACGGGGGCTTGAGTATGACTTGGTTAGAATTGCAAGCGCGCCCCTGGGGTTCAAACTCGGCGATTGCGCTGCGAAGGGAGCACGGCTGGCCGCGAAGTTTTCCGAAGTTACTGGTTGAGTGATGTCGTAGCCGGGCCGACCGGGGATCACAAAGACGCCTGAATCCTGGGCCGCCGCTTCATGAAGCGCAATGAAGTGTGGCCTAAGGGCAACGAACATTGAAACGAAGAGAATAAGCGATGCTATCCACCCCACGCTGTAGGGGAACAGTCGTGGTTCAAGAAAGCGCGAGACGCGTTGGCCCAGCGAAGGTAGCGGCGCCTGCCGGCGGGCGGCCGCTTCGATCAGCACGGCGTTCGAAACGGTAGTAATCAGATCAGCGGGCGGCGTCGGGGCCTGCAAACCACCCAGGGCCCGCGTAACCGATCGAAGCTTCACAACTTCGTCGCGACAAACCGGGCACACGTCAACGTGTTCTTCTAATGCCACGCGGGCTGGCAACGTCAGCGCGTCATCAATATAAGCTGATAGCGACTGTCTTACGTCTTGACACAACATGATGAAATTTCCAATTGGCGATTGCCGATTGCCGATTGAGTCATTGAAACTGTCGATTCAATCGTCAATGACCCAATCGTCAATGGTCCAATCGTGTTGAATGGCTGACCGGCCCCGGCTGCCCCCGCTTCAACAGGAAGCATTCCGACTAAGTCACAGCGCTAAAGAGCTGAAGCGAACGATGCTTCGAACGGGTGTTGCTGGCCGCGTTTTCAATTCGTTCTCCTCATCCCGGTAGTTACCGCCTGTCCCGCCGGCTTTTTCACATCGACCCATTTGGCACCGAGTTGTCTGTGAGCCGGGGCGGGGCAGCCATTCATTTCGATTGAGTCATCGAGCCATTGATTCATTGGGTCCCTTGAATTGACACGCATCGTCAATCACCCAATCGTCAATGACTCAATCGTCAATACTTACAAAGATCCTTCCAACCTCGTTCTTAGTTCCTGGCGGCCCCTTGCCAACCTTGATTTAACTGTCCCCACATTAATTCCCAGGGTCTCCGCGATCTCCTCATAAGTAAATCCTTCTATGTCTCTCAGGATCACGGTCTCGCGATAAGAAAGACTCAAGCTGCGCAGCGCTCGCCGCAAGGCCCGCTCTCGTTCATGCGCCAGCGTCTCCTGTTCTGGCGAGCGGTCACCTTCTGACCGGAGCGACTCGATAAGCGGCTGCTTACCGTGGGCATCTTCGGAATCTAAAGAGACAGTCGCATCACGTCGCCGTCTCCGCCACCAGCGCCATCTGTTCCGTGCTTGATTGATGGCGATCCGGTAGATCCAGGTCCGCAAATCAGAATCACCGCGAAACTGGCTGATGCTCTGAAACGCTCGCAGGAATGTTTCCTGAGTTAAGTCTCGCGCTTCCTCGCGGTTTTCAGTAAGCCGATAAAGCAATCCGTAAACTTCACCGGAGCGTTCGGCTATCAGCACCTCAAAAGCAGCCGCGTCACCTTGTCTTAATCTTTCAATGAACTGTGTCTCGAGCGGAGTCCGCACCTCACCCGGGGTCGCCGCGGCAACCTGCTCCAAATCCATCTGCCCGCGGAGGGCAATTGGCTCTCCGTAGCTCACTACTAACCCCCTGGGGCGGGAATCGGAGTAGCTAACCGCCTAGGTCCATTCCCGAACAGGCGACACCTTAGACACCGGTAGTTCCCGTGTTGTTCCCTAAAGATTTTCACCGTCTTTTTAGATGCAACCTTAGACATTGGCGAATAAATCACCCGCTTGACAATGTTTCCGACCGACCATTAGAGTGCTGGTTTCGCTTATCATACACCTTGAAGAACGCTCGCCCCTATGGGGACTTGCAAGAAGGAATCAAGTGGCTCGATACAAAAAGAAACGCGCTCGCGAACTTCAGCATGATCGCTTTCGCGACACGACAATTGGCATTTTTGACCGTTTAGGTGACCTGCTTGAAGGCAAGGGACGAACGATCCTTTATATTATTGGCGGCGTCATTGTCGCTGCGGCCCTCGTCGGGGGTTGGCTAATGTGGAGTAGGCGCAAAACTGAGGAAGCGCGCCGCGCGATTGGAAGAGCGATTGCCATCGCCGCGACGCCAGTAAATGCCAACCCGATACCCGGAACCAGCGCACCTTCATTCCCGAGTGAACAGGAACGAGCCCGAAAGGCAATCGAAGAGTTTGAGAAGGTGGCAGCTAAGTATGGTGATCCTTACCACACCGAGGCACGCTATTTCGTGGCTACGAACCAGCTATACGTTGAACGCGAGAAGGGCATTAACGAGCTGACGCAATTGAGTTCGAGCGGTGTGCCGGATGTGGCCGTTCTGTCAAAGTTCGCCCTCGCACAAGCCAGGGAAGTTGACGCCAAGTACGACGACGCGGCAGCGCTTTACACCCAGATCGCAGCTCTCAACAGCGTTGTTGTTTCACCCGAAACCGCCAACTTGCGACTGGCCCTGGTCTATGAAAAACAGGGCAAGCATAAGGAGGCCGCCGATAGTCTTTTCCAACTAGTCGAAAATGCGCGCAAGGCAAAAGATAAGGACGGAGCCCCCGTGCCTCTTTCTGAAGCCGCGCGCAGCGCCGCTCAACAACTGCAAAAGCTGGATCCGGAACGCTTCACGCAGCTCACGCCGGAAGCACCAACGCTGAATCTCTGACCCGACTCCGCAACTCCTGTCGGCATCCAGCTCATCGATGGACAACCTGACACACTCGCTCCTCGGATTGGCAGCAGCCAAGGCGGGCTGCGAAAGATTGTCTCCAGGCGCGACTGCCGTTTGTCTGCTTGCGGCGAATGCCCCTGACGCTGATGTCGCGATTCTGCTTTTCGCCGACCGCTGGTCCTTCCTTCATTACCACCGGCACATCACTCATTCAATCGTTGGCACGCTCGTAATTGCTCTAGTCCTGCCGCTGATTTTCTGGTTAGGCGATCGTGGACTGGCAAGACTGCGCTCGCGGCCGCCAAGCGTGCGTCTCAAAGGACTGTTGCTGGCATCACTAATTGTCAGTGTCACTCATCCGCTTCTGGATTGGACAAATAATTACGGCGTAAGGCTTTTGCTTCCCTGGAGCGGCAAGTGGTTCTATGGAGATCTCGTCTTCATCGTTGATCCTTTCATCTGGCTATTGTTCGGCACCGCAGTCTTCCTGTTGACCACCAAGCGCAAATGGCAAGCTGTCTGCTGGTCGATCGTGGTCATCGTCCTTACCTACCTGGTGCTGACAACGTCCGCAGAACGCGGATTAGCGAATGCGACCTTGCTGAAAGTTCTCTGGGTGGGAGTAATCACTGCGAATGTCCTCGCGCATCGCTTAGGTGCAGCTCAGCGCTGGGGGCCGCGGCTGGCGCAGGCAGCGTTCGTGCTGCTTGTGACTTATTGGGTGGGTCTCGGCGTGATGCACTCAATGGCGTTGAAGGAAGTCAGCCTTGCCGCAACGAGCATCGCAATGGAGCGAGGGGAGAAGGTGACCGACCTGGCGGCGATGCCGACGTTGGCAAACCCTTTTCGCTGGGTGGCAGTTGCGGAGACTGATCGCGCGGCCTATCGATTTGAGGTATCGCTTACTGACGACATTCGCTATCCGGCCTCCGCGGCCCGGCACGAGCGCGCCGACACCATGAGTTCGCCTTTCTTACTTGCTGCTGGAAAAGATCGACGGGCTCAGATTTTTCTCGGCTTTGCTCGTTTTCCTGTTTATGGAGTGGTAGGCGCCGATTGTCTAAGTGAAACCATCGTGCAATTGGCTGACTTACGTTACACTCAACCCGGATCTACGCGCGGAACTTTCGCTCTCGAAGTCCCCGTTGCGTGTCCTCCATATTAGTAAGCAGTACGCCATTCAACTGTGAACGAAACGAAGCAAATCGAAGCTCTCAAGTCCCTTGCCGAAGTTGCCAGGGCCCGAAAGCAGTCCGGGAAGCGAAATTATCTGGCGACTGTGCGCGTGTCACCCGGAGCCTATCTCGCGGTCTCGAGCGTGTTGACATTCGTGGCTGCCCTCTTGTTGCGCTCGGGACGCGAGGGTTGGGCTTTGATCTCCGTTCTCATTGCCTGGGCCGTCGTGCCCGCCCTGGCCATGACCGACCATATTGCATTTGATGGAGAAGTTTTGGTTCGACGCGGCCTGATCCCGTTTCTGCGTCACCTCGTTGTTGGCAGGCGTGAGCAACTCAGCGTAGTGGATGTCGAACGAGTCGACACCAACGCGGTGCGGACTCTCCGGCGCGGCGGGCGAGTGCGTTATCGCTATCGTAGTCAACTTTTCGGGAAGGGGACTGGGTTTGCATTTGCCTCCGGCGGCGCGCGCTATCGAGACATGGTGCGCCAACTCTTTCCTTTGATTCTCGACAGCAAGTTGGACCTGCGTACGCGCGATTTGCGCGACTACCTTTGCGATCCAAAGTTGTTGAGTCAGGAAGTAAAGGCTTTGCAGCTTGCTTCGCCTGATGTTCTCGATAACGCTACCAGCGATTTCAAGGTTGGCGGGCGTAGCGAAACTACGGAGGCGCGTGCGGAAACAACGGGAGCCGACGTGGAAAGGGCGGTGCATCTAAGACAGCTGGGCAACAAGCTGAGAATCGCTGGCCGCTTGAAGGAAGCGGGAGAGGCGTTTCGCCGCGCGCTCATCGTTCTGCCTCATGATGCCTGGTTGATTTTCGACTTCGCGCGTTTGCTTCGCTCACAAGCCAGTGCTGAAGCCGACGCTGAGTTGCTGGCCCGGGCTCGAGCGGCACTACGACTTTCCTCAATGCGCGCCGATGAAGACTCTGGTCTCCTGGCCCTCCTCGGTGAGAGCTTACTTGAATACAACGACGTGACGCGCGCCGAACGGAATTTCCAACGGGCCCTCGAGCTTGAACCTGCCACTTATCGAGCCAGGTTAGGACTCGCTGACGTTGCCTTGCGAAGCGGCAAGCTGGCGCATGTTATTAATCAATATCGTGATGCCGCAGTTGCTACCAATGAAAAAGCCCTGGTGGCATTTGCAAACCGCGAGGCTGATTATTACTTTTGTCTCAACGACGATGACGATTACCTGACTACCGAATTAAGACGGATCAACTGGCTGCAAACCCTCTCACATATGCGGCGATTGGCCGCTCGAATTACAAACGCGAGTATCTTGATCGCATTGCTAGGTCCTTACTTGAATTCAACAATCGGTAGCATGGGATGGGCGCTGGCCTCATCATCGATCGTCGCCTGGCTGCTTGGTCTGTTTGGAACGCAGCTCCTGGCAGAACGGCGTCAACGTCCCAGCGAGTAGTTCGGCAAAAAAAAGAAGGACAGGAACGAGTCCTGTCCTTTTGATTCCTGAGCGCCCGAGTCCGCATTCGCGGGTTGGGTGTTTTTAGTTTAGGCAGTCGGTTTCGAACGGCTGGGACTGGGTTTCTTCCGCGCCGTAGCGGCTGTCGCTGTTTTCGCTTTTGGCGCGTCAATCGGGGCGGGTGCTGGAACAATCGTTCGCGCCTGCTGCTCACTGGCTGAAGCAACCGCGGAAGTAGACTGCGGTTCGGGATTCAGCAAGGCATCCCAGCGATAACGCGAACGCTGCCGGGGCTCCGCCAATCGTTTAAAGATTAAGTCTGCCACAGCGCCCACGACCCAGTTGTGGTAGAACTCACCCACCGATGCCAGTTCCGCATCAGGCGCCGGGTTCATGAAATCGATCGCGTAAGGCACATCGTCTTTGATCGCAAACTCGACAGTATTGAGATCGTAGCCGAGGGCCGTGCAAAGAGTCCGCACATCTTTAGTGACGCGGTCCTTTAAGGCGGGCGCTAAGTAGTCGGGGTTGTGAATGTACTGTTCGCCGGAAAGGTACGGCTTCCGCGGATCGTAGGCCATGATCATCACTTCCTCCTGGCCCACACAATAACAACGAACAAATTGATCGAAATCAACAGCCGCCTGTAGGGTCATGCAAAGCGTACCGGTCTCATCGTATTCCTTCCACAGCTCTTCAATAGAATTGATTTTAGAGACGTTTTTCCAGCCGCCGCCGTCGAATGGTTTTAGAAAGGCGGGCAGGCCGACATAATCGACAATGCCTTGCCAGTCGAGCGGGAACTCCAGGTTGCGCAGGCTCTCGCTAACGATACCCTTGATGTAGTCTTTTTGCGGTAGCAGGACTGTTCGGGGAACAGCAACGCCAAGCTTTGCTGCCAGAGAGTAGTTGAAAAACTTGTCATCAGCCGACCACCAGAAGGGATTGTTGATGATGGTCGTTCCTTCCAAAGCCATGCGTTTTAATGCAGCTCTATAAAAGGGGACTTCATGTGAAATCCGATCGACTACAACGTCATACTTCGACGGATCGTCATGCCGAATGCCTCCGAGAGTAATGAACTCGGCAACAGTCTTGCCATTTCCGCGTTCGTTTATTGTTTTGATCAGGGCTTCGGGAAAGGTCTTTTCACGGCCCACCAAAATACCAACTCGATTCATGAACTCAATATCCTTTCAGCAAATTAATGCGCAATTCTGCGCAAAGAGAATGTCACTTGGGATAACACCGGACGCACGGTTAAGTATGTTCGCGGGGTTGGAAAGCTTGGAAAATACGCTGCCAAAAGGGGCATGTCAAATGACGAACTGCGAGCAGCAGGCATCCGATTCTTTGTAAAACGGCATCAATTAACCGGTCAACGCGTGAAATTTGTCCTGGGATCACCTGCGTTGGCTCAAAATGCCGGCGAGGAAGCGAGCGTAGGGAGGGCGGTTCCTGAACGCCTTTAGCTTTTCCCTATGGTAGAATCCGCCGCTGACAAAAGTGCTTTCCCCGGTTCGACGAAATAACCAACATCCTGCAAACGGGAGAACTGAATTCTTGTTCCGATTGTTAATAGCCCCAGCGGTGTTCTGTGCCCTCATAATTGGAGTCATCGCCATTGCACCAACCTCGGGCGCTGCCTCACTAAGTACTCAGGACCGCACCAGTGCTGTCCCGACGCCTACTCCCGCGCCGGTCAAGGTCGATAAGAACACGAAAAACTTCACCGCCGAACAGATCGCGGAGTCTGCGATCTTCATTTACGGGTCGCGCCCCGTCTTGCAACAGATTCGTAGAAACGGTGTCGAGCGGGGACGCATCACGCGCGTAGCCAGCGACGGCAAGACGGAAGAAGCGACCTACGAGCGCGTTTTTGTGCGCGGTGACAGTCTCGACAACGACAAAATCCGCCTCGACCAAAAGATGCCAACACTGGAGTACTCATTGATCTTTGGTGGCGGCCAGCTTTGGGGCATTATCAACGGCGCGGCGTTCACGCCCAGACAAGACGCGGCTTCAGCGTTCATGTCGCAACATCGCCACAGCATTGAGGCGCTGCTGCGCTATAAAGAGACAGGCGCTACCGTCCAACTAATAGGTAAGGACAAGCAAAAAGGTCTCGACCTCTATGTCCTGGATTTGACTGATAAGGAACAACGCACCACTCGCTATTATATAAGCGCCAAGACGCTTCATGTTTTGTGGTTAGAGTATGAAGAGGGAAGAGCAAAATTTTTGAAGCGTTTTGCCGATTATCGTTACGCCCAGAGCACACTCGTCCCGTTCCGCACCATCCTCTCAGAGGATGGCAAGCAGACCCAGGAAACTCGCATTCTGACTGTGACTTTCGGGGTGAAAGTTGACGACGCACTTTTCAAGAATCCTTCCGCCTAGTTAATCCCACCGGGACCAGCCTCTTAGTCAAAAATCGCTTTCCTTTTCGGAACCCAAGTGGGCTTCGGGCGTGTACGCCTGCAGGCGGTCGTCTGTCGGGGGTATAATCTGCGCGGAGGCCGCTCACGTCGAAGCGCGAGACCAGTTCCAAGAGGATTACGTACTTGTGATTGCGCGTGAGAGCCTACCCACCTTGATGGAGACACTGAGTTCCATAGATGAGCTGAGTTTTCCTACCGCTGTGCGGCAGGACGTGGTCTCGGATTCGACTTCCGATCATGCGTTGCTCGAAGCGACGCGGACGGGCGACCAGGACGCGTTTGCTGAATTAGTGGGACGCTATCGTAATCAGCTGACCGGTTACATCTATCGGATGACTAACGATTACGACGGCGCGGTGGATCTGGCTCAGGAAACTTTCGTGAGACTGTATCGGGCGGTTGATCGCTATCAAACCAGTCACGCTTTTTCAACTTACCTCTACCGAATTGCCACGAACCTGGCCATCAGTGAGTTAAGGAAGCGGAAGCGTCGTAGGTTGGTTTCACTGACAGGGTTCTTTCAAACCTCCGATCGCGGCGAGGCGAGGGAATTTGATCCCGCTGATGAGCGCCCGCTGGTTGACTGTGAGCTGGTTGCCACAGAGCGGCGCCAGGCAGTGCAACGCGCAATCAGCACCCTCCCGGAAAAATATCGGGCGCCGCTGATTTTGCGGGATGTTGAAGGTCGTAGTTACGAGGAGATTGCTCGGATCCTGCAAACGAGCGAAGGAACTGTGAAATCGCGCATCAGCCGCGCACGAGATTTTCTACGTGAAAAGATGAAGGCATATTTCTAGATGGGGGCTTTATGAAGGTAATGGGTTGCAAGAGTGTCAGCAAAGAGATTGACGAGCTGGAAAGCGGTCAATTGCCCGGCGCAAACGCACAAGCGCATCTGCAAGCCTGCGGGTCGTGCCGCAACTTCTATGAGGAACGGCAGAAGTTGCGCCAGATGATTGCCGGGTTGGAGACGGTGGAGGCTCCGGGCGATTTCGATTTTCGCTTACGCGCCCGGTTGGCGAATCAGCGCGCCGAACGTGCTTCAGCCTTTTCCAGTTTTGGTTTTGGTTTGCCTTCCATTGCCTTGGCGGTGTTGACGATTCTTGTGGGTGTGGGAATCTATCTGCGCGCGACCGATGTGGGCAGTCAGCAGCCGCTCGCAGAAGTGACAAAGACTGCTGCGCCCTCCGCTGACCAGTCCAAGCCCGCCGACGTTAAAGCAACTGAGTTAAGCGCAAGCGTGTCTCCCGAACCCGCCGGCGCGTCGAGCGTTGCAGAACCTGCAGCAGTGGTGAAAGAACGCGTGCGTAGTCGCAAAGGAAACAGAAGCTCCAAGAGCAATGCGATCCGACGTGACGACTTCCTGGCCAAGAGTGAAACTTCGGCGATGTTTCCCCTCGACGCTGCCGAGCCGCTCCGAGTGTCAGTCGACTATGCGACTGGCGGTTCGCGGACTATTTCATTGCCGGCAGTTAGTTTTGGCTCGCAGCAAGTCGTTGCTCGCGGAGCTTCAATGGTGAAAACTTCAGCACGTACCGTTTGGTAAACGTAATTAGATTCAGGGTGAAATGAAGCAAGCGATCCAACATCTTTTCGTTGCACTGGCAATCGTGACGACCGGCCAGAGTGTTTGGGCCCAGGCCACGACTAAACCTGCCGCGCAGCAGCCCTTGCCAACCGTCGCTACGCCGCAGGCGCGGAAAGCGCGTACGGTGCGTAGACCCACCGTTGTGGTCGAAGATCGCTGGGCGGCGCCGCAAGTGGTGACCATCCTGCATCGCCTTAACGGTCTGAAGATGTTTCGTTTGTTAATCCGTTCCGGTGAAGAAATCGACGCCATCACGAGACTCGACGATGCCTTTAAGATGAAGGACGAAGTACACACCAGTGTGATCGCAGGCGTGGCAATGGGCGACGGCGAAACAATCGCGGCCCGGCTGCCACAGGCTGACGCGGAACTGGGCCCGGCGATGGCGCCTGCCGCGCCACCGGCGCCGACTGCACCACGTCTGCCCGGGAGCGCTCCCGTGGCTGAAACGGGACTACTTGGCGGCGTTAACAATTTCTTTGACCGCCCGGATTTGACGGTGATTGGTCGCGACGGGAAGAGATTGTTCGCTCGTTACATCGGTCTTGATGGCGTGACTGGTTTGTCGGTTCTCAAGCTCGCCGGCCACAGCGCGCTCGCGCCAATTTCGAACAGGGAGATGCCGGTTGCTGTCGGCCAAAGAATCCGGCTGCTAGCCCCTGAGCCAGTGGGGCAAGTTGATCAGCGAGTGCCCGGTAGAATCAACGTCCGCATCGGAGAGACTGAAGCGAAGGTGATTGCCGTGACCCGTGCTCCGTCGGGAACAGTGGCGCGCATCAAGGTCACTTCTAATAATCTCTCGCCTGCCGCCATCGGAGGCGTCGCCATAAACGACGCGGGGGAAACGGTAGGGATTATCGAAGCTGTCGACCGAGCGGAAGCAACGTTGCTACCGAGTGCGATGGTACACAGCGCGGCCAAGCGAGTGCTCGATAAACAGGCGAGCGTACCGCGTCCCTGGCTGGGAATTCGCGGCGAGCCCCTCCGCACTTTTCCCATCGAACAAATGGTTCGCGGCGGATGGCAGCCAGAGACGGCGAAGTCGCTTTGGCAGGAACATCGAGGAATCTTCTTAACTTCAGTGACGCCCGGCAGTCCTGCCGCGGGAGCTGCTTTGCGACCGGGGGATGTAATTCTGCGGGTGAATGAGAGTGAGGTTAAGGATGCTGACGAGTTCTCCTGGTCACTGGAAGAGATCAGCGCCGGGGATCCGGTTAGCTTCACTGTCGCCCGGCCCGGACAATTAACCAATGAAGCCGTCGAAGTTACCATGAGCAGCGGTCCGGTTGGGTTTTCTGGTTCAACCGAAGATGGCGACACCTCTGCCGAAGTTAATGTGGAGCGCATCGTGCGCTCGTTTAGTGGCGCCTCGAGTTCGCTCGCGGGCATGTTGATGAGCGAAGGTATCGAAACGATTGCTTTGAAACCGGCGGTCGCAATGCGCTTTGGTGCTGGTTCGGGCTTGCTGGTGGTTTACGTAAACCCGCAAACAGTAGCTTACAAATCCGGACTGCGAACCGGCGACGTGATCGAGGCTATCAACGAGCGAGCGGTGCTATCGGACGCGATCAAACCGTTCATCGCCCCCGGGGCCGGCTACTCACTAAATCTGGTGCGCAATAGAGAGAAGCTGGTTGTGAAAATTGCGAAGTGAGTCGACGGGCTCAGTCTCAACTCTTTTCAAAAGGACAATAGTTAAATTGTAGGGGTGGCCCTCCGTGGCCACCCCGGTTTTTTAAAGGACTAGATCCCACCCAGCAAACTCTTCCAGCGTACCCACGATTCATCTCGGGCCTTCTTGTTGGCCTGGTATGAGGTCAGGGACTTCTGATAACCGTCAGCAGCTTTTGCGTCGGCGTCCTTGTCTCCAGTAGTCGCCGCGGCTTTAGGTTCGGGCGCGTCGCCCGAGCGCATGAAGGCATGTCCAGCGCCTTCATAAGTAACTGGCTCAAGGTTCTTACCTAACTCTTTCATCAGCTCGATTGTTTTCGGCAGGGTTTGATTGATGCGCGCGTCATTGCCGGCGTAGAACCCGTACACCGGGGCCTTAATGCGGGCCAGCTCTTCTTTCGTTTCAAGGCGCCGAACCGTAAAAAACAAATGCAGCTTTTAGATCGGGACGATTAGTGGCGAACCTGAAGCTTTGGCTGCCACCCCAACAGAAACCCGCCACCGTGATCTTGCCGTTTGCCCCGGGTAGCTTTGCCACATAGTCGGCGACGGCGTTTAGATCAGCCGTTACTTGATCTGGCGGCAAGGCGCGAATAGCTTTCCCCACTGCGTCACGGTCTGCTCCATACTCGGATGTCCCGCCACCTTTTGGCGCCATACCGGAAAGCAAGTCGGGGGCGATCGCGACATAACCCGCTTCGGCCAATTGGTCGGTCAGGCTTTGCACCCACTCCGTGAGCCCGTTTATCTCATGGATCACCACCACCGCGGTCCTCTTGGTCTTCACTTCCGGATAGACAATAAATGCGCTCACAGTCCGATCACCGTGCTTAACGTTGACCCATTCCTGATGTCGTGGTGACTTCGCCAAGCGTGCCTTGGCCCATTCCTGCTCGTAAGGATCCGCGGTGGTCGTTCCCGAAGTAACTCCCGAGTGATGATCCATATGTTGCGCCGATGCGCACCCTGCCAGTGAAACCAGACAAGCAACGAGAAAAGAGGCTTTACTTAAAGCCGAGCGGTTCCTGAGTGCTTTAGTTTGCATTCTTACCTCCGACCAGAATCAAATTGTTTTGGGGGAAGTTGGATTCTAGCAAAGCGACGTGGAATTGCCGATTGGCGATTGCCGATTCAGATTGGAAGGACAACGAGTTGAAATAGTGTAATCGTCTGATTCTTGAGCGCCAAAGGCGCGGGAAGCAAATGGAGTCCGAGCTCCGAAAGAGCGGCATAACGTCTCACCTATAGAATGTATTGCGCACTTTCAGTGCTTCTCTAACTTCCCGTACTGTCCCAGGGGCGACGTGCTTCGCTGCGCTCAGCACTTGCCCCTGGCTATTCCAGTTCGCGCCGTTGGCGCTTCGTATGTTGCATTTCAAACTTGAATCCACCAATTGCCAATTGATCCGGTCGGGGGTGAGGTCAATTCCAGCGCTACCGCGTGGTGTTACTAATTAGTCTACAATCTACATTCAGCAACATGACGGAGTATCATGCGACGGCGCGGTAGGATTCGGCTTTGCCGCCAGATGTGAGGCGGAGGCTTTGCCCCGCCGCTAGGGCCAGGAACATTCTGGGCTTCGCCCTTGGTACGGGCTCTGCCCTTTTATTCACAGGGAATTTTACCGGCAGCATTTGCAGCTTCGCGGTGTTAACAAGACATGCGACTCTTCGAGGAGGGTTACCAAAGTTGCTCACACCCATTTCACGCCAACGGATACTCGCGCTTGCAATTCTGCTCCTCCCTTTTCTTAGTGTTCACGCGCAAACCGCTCCCACAGGCGTTGACGCGGTACGCGCGCGTTACACGAAATACGAGTATCGCGTACCGATGCGTGACGGAGTGCGGCTCTTTACTTCGATCTATGTCCCCAAAGATACGTCGCGAACTTATCCTTTCCTGATCAACCGTACGCCCTACAGTGTCGGACCTTATGGCATCGACAACTACCGTTCGAACGTTGGTCCGTCGCCCAGCTTTGAAAAAGAAGGGTTCATTTTTGTCTATCAGGACGCGCGCGGACGCTACATGTCTGAAGGAGAGTTTTTGCAAGTGCGACCATATGCGCCAAACAAACGGAGCGCCAAAGACATCGATGAGAGCACTGACACTTACGACACGATTGAGTGGTTGCTGAAGAACATTCCCAATCACAACGGCCGTGCCGGAATGATCGGAATCTCTCAGCCAGGCTTTCATGTGGCCGCCAGCATCATCGATTCACACCCGGCGTTAAAAGCCGCCTCACCGCAGGCGCCCACAGCCGACTACTACATGGGCGACGATGTCTATCACAACGGCGCCTTCATGCTTTCCGCGAATTTTGGTTTCTATTCCAACTTTGTGCCGCGCAAAGGCGATCCCTCACCGCCTAAGCGGCGCATCGGTTTTGATCCCGGCACACCGGATGGCTATGAGTTCTATCTCAGGATGGGCCCCCTGGCGACCGTAAACGATCGCTTGCTGGGCGGGGAAGCAAAGTACTGGCAGGAGATAATCGATCACACCACCTACGACGAATACTGGAAGAGTCGATCCTTGTGGCGCTTTATGAACAACGTGCGCTGCGCAGTGCTGAATGTCGGCGGCTGGTTCGACGCCGAAGATCCTGTGGGACCGTTTCACATTTACAACTCCGTGGAGCGAAATAATCCGGGCACCGTCAATCAGCTCGTGATGGGACCGTGGGGGCACGGCGGTTGGTCGCGTGGCGATGGCGACAAACTCGGTAATCTTAATTTTGGCGTGAAGACCGGAGAATTCTTCCGCGAGCAAATTCAGTTTCCGTTCTTCATGCACTATTTGAAGGACGCTTCGGCAGATTTGCCGGAGGCTTACATGTTTCTCACCGGCATCAACGAATGGCGACGAAAAGACAACTGGCCGCCCAAAGCGTTGCAGCCACTCACCCTCTTCTTCCGGGGTGAGCGCGAATTAGGCACCGTGTCGCCGACAGAATCCGGTCAAGTGTTTGATGAATACATTAGCGATCCAAATCGGCCGGTGCCATTTCTCGGCTACATTGTTGACGGCATGACGTTCGATTATGCGACCGAGGATCAAAGATTCGCGTCACAGCGGCCGGACGTCCTGGTCTATCAGACCGAACCACTCGCGGAAGACCTGATTATTGCGGGCCCGATCAAGGTGAACCTTAATGTCTCCACTTCCGGAAGTGATTCCGATTTTGTCGTAAAGCTAATCGACGTCTATCCCGGTGATTACCCGCAGCCGGCTCTTCCGGAAGGTCAAAGGCCAGCAGTGAACAGCGTGAAGCTGGGTGGTTACCAGCAGCTTGTGCGGGGCGAACCCTTCCGTGGTAAGTATCGCAATAGTTTTGAAAAGCCCGAACCGTTTGTTGCCAACCGACCGGCAGCGATCACGTTCAACCTGCCTGACGCTTATCACGCGTTTCGTCGCGGACATCGCATCATGGTGCAGATACAGAGTTCCTGGTTTCCGCTTGTCGATCGCAACCCGCAAAAATTTATGGAGATTCCTCGCGCCACCGCGGCTGATTTTCAGAAGGCTACGCAACGTGTCTATCGCTCGCGAGATCTGAACTCTTCGATCACGGTGATGGTGGAAGGGAACTCGTTGAAGTTTGAGAGCGCACCGCGGTAGCGGAAACAAACTAAGGCTTGGGTTGTACCCTTCAATCAGCCGCGAAGCGGCGGCATGTAAGAGCCAGGGGCAAGTCGCGATTCATCGGGACTCCGCCCTGAGGATCAGACAAGCTGGTGCAAGATAATGTCGGTTTAGCGTTATTATTTAGCGGCTGTCGCATAATACCG
>JBAPXA010000441.1:0-6147 GCA_049283975.1 Pyrinomonadaceae bacterium
AATTTTGGTGGCACCTACACCTTTACGGGCGGTTTCGTGCCGACTTTGGACGCGAACAACAATCCGATCTTCGACCAGCCGATCTTTGTCGACAGTTTGGAACGCTATCGTCGCTCGTTGCTGTTCAGTGGCTCCGGCTTCAATCTGACTCCGCAGGAGATTCGCGAACGCGGCGGCGGCGCCTCGCAATTCAGCATTTCAGCAGGCGATCCACTCGCAACTGTTAAGCAAATCGATGCCGGACTTTATGCTCAGGACGACTGGCGCGTCCGGCCGAACCTGACTTTTAGCTTTGGCTTGCGTTACGAAAACCAAAGCAATATCAGCAGCCTGCTTAACTTTGCTCCGCGTCTTGCTGTCGCCTGGTCGCCCGGTGCAGCGAACGCAACGCGTCCCCCGAATATGGTGATACGAGCCGGCGGCGGCGTGTTCTACAACCGCTTCAGTGAAAACAATACTTTGCAAGCGAATCGATTCAACGGAATCAACCAGCAACAGTACTCGATCAGTGAACGTCCGATTTACGAGAACATCAACGGTCAGCTGACGTTTGTCGGCGCTTTGCCGAGCGTCCTCGACGCATTTTACCTTTCGCCCCCTAACAATATTCCGCCGGTTGCGAGCCTGACACCTGGCCGGCAGATCACCTGGCGCGTTGCCGACGATCTGCAAAGTCCGACGGTTTACCTCGGTGGCGTGCAGGTCGAGCGACAACTGCCTTATCGCTTCACTGCGACCGTAGGCTTTTATTCGATTCACATTCGCCACGTGATTCGCGCGCGCGACATTAACGCGCCGTTGCCGGGTTCAATCACGGCGGCGAATCCATTGGGCACGCGTCCTTTAGGAAATGTCGGCGATATTTATCAGTATGAGTCGAGCGGGAACTTTGATCAGAATCAGTTTTTCATCGCCTTCAATAATCGCTTTAGCCGGAGGATCTCGTTTTTCTCCAGCTATTCGCTGAGCAAGACGCAGAACGACACCGACGGTCAGGGGGGCGGGATGTTCCCGGCAAACTCGTATGATCTAAGCGACGAATATGGGCGCGCAGCTTTTGATGTGCGACAGCGGTTCACTTTTGCCGGAACCGTCACGTTGCCGTGGCAGGTTTCGCTGAATCCATTCATCATGGTGACCTCAGGACGACCGTTCAACATCACTACGGGTCAAGACACCAATCTGGATCGTCTCTTTACTGAGCGGCCATCCTTCGCAGCTGCGGATGCCGATTGCAACGATCCAAATATCGCCTGCACCGCGTTTGGCAACTTCAATCGCAACCCGGCGTTGGGTGAGAAACTAATTCCGCGCAACTACGGTGAGGGCCCCGGGTTCTTTTCCGTCAACATGCGCATCAGCAAGACCTGGAGTTTTGGCAGCACTGCTGCAAGCGCCGCCAACCGGAGCAATCAAAATCAGCAGCAGGGTCAACCTGCAGGCGGCGGCCGCGGCGGTCGTGATGGCCGAGGTGGTGGCGCCGGTGGTGGCGGAAACCAGGTTCGCATTGCGGGCGGCGGGGGCGGGCCGTCGATGGGAATGCGTGGCGGTCAACGCGGCCCGGGTGGCATCCCTGGCTTAGGCGGCGGTGGTGCTGAAGGCAAGCGCTACAGCATGCAGTTGTCCCTGAATTTCTCCAACCTACTCAATCACGTCAATCCCTCCACGCCAGTGGGCAGTTTGTCTTCGCCTTCATTTGGACAAAGCCTGGGACTAGGCGGCGGCTTTGGTGGGCCGGGCGGCGGCTTCGGTGGCGGTGGTGGCGCGGGAAATCGTCGCGTGACCGCACAACTCCGGTTCAACTTCTAACTTAACCGGGAACGGCAACTGGGTTTCGGAAACCTCAGTTGCCGTTCTTGCGTTATCGCTAGTGTAATCCAGCCTGGAAAGGAACAATCGCTATGAAGTTTAAGCTCTCTTTGCTAATCGTGTTGTCTTTATGCAGCGTCAATGGATTTGCGCAAGGTGAAACTGGCGCTGCGGCAGCGGCAGGATCAACGGCGGCTAGCGGCAAGCCGGCGACGAGTGCAATCACAGCGACGACTGCGCCCCTCGACCTGGCGCGCGCCGCGCTTGCGGCTCATGGCGGCGACAAGTTCAAGGCAGTGAAAAGCATGATCCTGCGCGGTTCGGTTGATCTATATGCGCCAAACTCAACCCAACCACGTCCGGGCGGCTTCATCATCGTCACTGCTGGGGATAAAGCGCGCGTGGAAATTGACGCCAGTCCGATCATCGCCTTTAAGCAAATCGATGATGGCGAGCGATCGTATAGCTCACTGCCGAATGTGCAACTCCCACCGCTTGGCAGGTTCGGCATGAACGTCCTCGGAAAAATTGACCAGCCCGGTTTCACAGTGACAGCGATTCCCGACAAGAAAAAACAGCGCGGGTTCCGGATTGCCGATGCCGATGGTTACGCGACAGACTTCTACATCGACCCGGCTAATGGACGCGTCATGAGTTTTCTGATCAATTACAACGGCTATGTTTTTGGCACGGAGCACAAGAAGTTTAAGGACGTGGAGGGAGTTCTGATTCCATCAAACTTCTCGCAAAGGTTGGAAATGACCCAAGGCGCCTTCTTCGCTGACTACAACGTCAAAGACATAAAGCTGAATAATCCACTGGGAGATGATGTGTTTGCGATGCCGTAGTAGAACTGGGAAGTTCTGGGAATGACGCGGGCCGCCTCCGATAAGCGGCCCTTTGCTTTGGTCTGAGCTTTCTTTGAAAGAAGCAGGAACTGGGCTATAAGAATGCAGTGCAGATTCTTGCTCGAACCGGAAAATCAGCCTCATAGATGAACGCGCTCGAAACCTACCTTGAAGACCTCTATGCCATTCGTAGTTCTGGCGGCGCTGTCAAAGAGACACGCGAAGTAATGAACATCGCCCGCCGTATCGCCGCAATCCTCCTCCTCCAGCGGTCACTGGACGCCAACTATCAATCAATCAAAACGGCATCCTACACATGGCCAAGGGAATGAAACCTGCACACGAATCGTCTAGTTTCAAAATATTAATCCAGCATGCAACTGACTAAAAGATCGCGGCCAGACCGAATTCCTCACGCAGCTACGGCTCACTCGCGCAGTAGGTTCCTAATACATTCAGGGCTTCATGGTGGCCATCTTTACTGCAGCATCGCGATTTATATTCGGGTTCTGACGAGTCATATACTCCATCCACCCGCTTTTGTACTCGTCGGAAGAGAAAGGCGAGTCAGGTTTCTCAGCGATCACTACCAGGGTGCGACCATGCCAAACTTTCAAATAACCCGGATTGTCATTAGTACCTACCACGTGACTCACCGCTGAGCCTTCGAGGTCCCTAACCTTGAAGAAGTCGTCTACGCCGCTGAACTTGTAGGGGGTAGCCCAAGGTATTTTAGACTGCTTGATTCCCAGCGTTAAGATCGGATCCAGGGTGTGTTCGACGTCAGTCCTGTATTTGCCAACAAGATCTCCAAACGCTCCGATGTGGGATACTTGGTCTAGATCAGCTAGCAGGTATCCCGCGTACACGCTGATTCGTTCGCTTTGATCATCTAACCCGGCGATGGTTGCTCGTAAGTCTTTTACCTTGGCCGCTGCGTCCCGATAGTCCCCCATGCTGATAGCCCGCTGGATTCCTCGAAATCCGGCCTCGACAGCGGTACTACGTTGATTTCTGGAGATTTCTCGAATCTTGTTGAAGTCACTCTCGCTTACTACGTAGTCCTTAGGAAGAGTGTCGTCGCCAATTAGAAGACCGATAAGATACTGGTCGGCCGTCTTGCCAGGTGGAACCACGATGGCCGTCACTATGCTGCTGTTTAGCATATTAGCTAGATCGTCCCTCACCTCGACCGCCGATTTCGATGGCGCCCTTTTAGTTGTGATTGCGTCCCGGTGTGCCTTTATGCACTGAAGCAAGTAGTCCTTCCTGGTCCCGGTTAGGATGCGTCCGTCCGTGCGCAGATCGATTGATGTCTGCTGAGCTGTGGTCCGTCCCACGCAAAAGAGGGACACCGTCATCAAAAATGGAATAATTAGCCCTTTCATCGGCATGTACCTCCTTAATCATTAACCAAATGGCATTTGTAGGTTGAAGCGCTCCGACTAAAAACCACTTCACAGCGTTCGATAATCTCTTGACCGCTAGGCCCAAGGCCGATTGTGGCAGTGTATGTGCTGTGAGCCTCATCGAATAGAACGTAGAATCCTGCACGATCGTTGGGATTGTTGATGTTTTGATCTTGAGACAACTTAAGCTTGTAATAGGTTGGTTCGACTGGGGTCCACCCTATTACCCAAGCAGTGCTGTAAGGTAGTTGGTCGCTACCAATGGCGGGGACAAAGACCTTCCCGGCTACATCCTCCCTCGGAAGCCAATTCCAAAAAACGAAGAACAGTGCTATCCAAAGAGCTGCAGGTCCGATTAGTACGATTGGAATCTCAAATTTCTTTGTCAGGTCTAATCTATAGTCGCTTGGATAAAGCGTAAAAACAAACATCGAAAAGAGAAGCGCCGAGAACAGGCAAAGAAAAAATCGTGACGTCTGACTAGGTACGAGCGTGGGATAAAAGATGACAAGAAGGCACAGTAGACTTCCGCCTAGAAAAGAGCAAAGAGCAACAGCCACAACAAGCTTGCGACCCATCACTTCGATTAGTTTTTTGGCTGGTGCACCAAGACCTTTAGATTCCGCAGAGTCATCCAAGTGCCGTTGAGCTTCATGAGGAGGGCCAGACGTCAATCGATCTTTAGCCTTATCGTCGATCATAATTCAATGAACCTCCTCAATAATTCATTAATGGTGGAGACTGGAACGAGAGGGGTGCGGCGGTCGCAGGCTCTGAGGACCAGCCCGTGTAAAAGTATCGAGTATCGAGTTTCGAGTTCCGGGTTTCCAGTTAGAGGGAACTCAATTTAAGATCGGTGTTTGCGAGGTGGGCGAATGATATTAAAACCCGTCGATTGGTGTCAACAAAAAGGGTCAGGTGTTACTTGAATCGCGAGTAAAACCCCGCCTGTCTTCTCTGAGATGTGCCGGCCGTCCCGTTGTTCAAGTTTCTTGCGTAAGGAATGTAGTAACCCCGTGAAACGATCGAGTAGCTAATGATGAAGAGATCTGACGGCTGCTCAAACTGCAGTTCTATCTGCTGCCCTTGTTTCATGGTCAGGTAGTTGCCATCCTGAAAACGCAACGCTTGGTTGTCCGGATAGAGCAACCTCTCGCTACCATCCACCAACTTGGCTTTGATATACACGAAATCAATGAACGACTCTTCTGGATCTTCTTCTTTGATTATTACTCTCCCATCAAATCTTTTTAGTTGTTTCTCATCCGTCGATTCTTTGAGCAGACCGTTTCTGCCGTAGAGAATGTGTCCTTCGTTTTCCCATGTCCCCCGTGCGGAGTAAGTATAAACAAACGGGCAACTTCCTATCTGCGCGCCGCTGCTGCTTATCATCAGCTTGCTGACATCAAACTGTCTGAACGGATAGGAAACACCATCTACTATCACACTCTCTATGCTCATGGAGGGTCCGAAGACATATTCCTTCTCTCGCATCTGGCTTTGTGGTGGCTTATTCAACAGCGCCAGAATTCGCCCACTATCAAGATCGAAGCCTTCGCTAGATTCTCCGGCGGGAATCGTAATGACGGCGTTGGCTGCAAGCTTGCGGCGTATGCCATTCAACGTGTTGCTGCTTGGAGCGGAAGTTTCGTCGTTGTCCGGATAGGCCATCGGCATATCCAGGGGGATTACCACACCTTCGTGAGGGCCGAGGGTTTCCAGAGGAAATAAGGATTGCTGTTCGGCCTGCAGCGCTTTCAGAACGCCTTCCTCTCCTTCGCGCGGGCGCAGAGTTTCGTCCTTGAACTCATGTGCAAGAAATTGCCCAATTCGAATTGGCTCTAACGAAGTATTCTCAAGCACAGCCACTCGGAGCTTGAGCATGCGTGGTACCAGATCGACCGATCCGCTTTCTGCACATGAGCCAAAACCTAAAGTAACAAGGCAAAAGTCCGCGGGCAGCGAAGTCCGGGTGACGTACTGATAGAAGTCGGCCCTTTCGTCTTGAAATTTGCCCAAGTCCTCGCGCGTCGCAAACCGCCAAAAACTCAACGAGTTCAAAACGTCTTCAGGAACTTCCC
>JBAPXA010000442.1:0-3242 GCA_049283975.1 Pyrinomonadaceae bacterium
GATGTACCGGGTAAGAGCCGAGATCAGCACCTTTCGCGTGTCACGAGTGTCAACATCGCGGTTCTTGTCATAGGTAATCAGATAGCGCCGATATGTCCTCAACGCTTCGTTGCGCAGACGCCGCACGTACTGAAGCTCCGCCACATTCGCTAACGCGTCTGCCACTAAGAAGTGATCTGGGCCGAGAGCTTTTTCTCTGAGCGCAAGTACTTGTTTGGCTAGAGAAAGAGCTTTGTCATACTTACGCTCGTTATAAAGAGCAATGACTTGAGTGCTCAATTCTTCCGCCTCCGCCAACTCAGCGGACTGAGTCGTCATGGATGTCTTTGACTTCTGTTGGCCGGTTGCCTGGGTGAGCGGTGAAGTCAGGATGAGCGAATTAACTATGCTCATAAGTAACAGGATCTGAATTTTCATTATTGTGACCCCTGCGGACGTTTCAACATATTCCTTAATACTGCCAGCCCTCTCATCATTACTGCATCACCTTGCTGATTACCCCTCTTTAACAAATCAATGTAAACCGGTGGCACAAATCTCTCGCGCGGGGTCCCATTAACATGAAACAGCTTCTCGGTGGGAAAGTTCACACCGATTTCCGTGTGCGGCAGTTTGATTCCGGATGTTGCTCCAATCAGGCGCGCCATTTCCGTGCCGACAATCGTGGCCCGCTTCATTCCATCCATGCCGATCGCGATTCCTTCTCCCATACTTCCGGTCCAATGGTTCACTAAAACCACTACAGGCGCTCGGTAAGTGAAGTCTCCTCGCGGAGATACGATTTCGATCCAACTACGCCGGATTCCATACTGACGTTCCTCTGCGGGGATGCTATGTTTTTGATAAGGCAGCTCTCCGCCAATAAAGCGGCCCATGATTCCGCGCGCCACGGTCGTATTGCCGCCACTTGGCGTATCACGCAGATCAAGAATCAACCCGCGCGAATTTCTCAAAGCCGTCAGGGCGAGGTCAAACTGTTTGACTAACTCAGCGTCTCCGAGAGAATTGTTGATCCGAATATAGCCGAGATTGTTTTCTATTTCGCGGTACTCGAGCGGAGCCTTTGTCGCGTTTGTTTCCGACGCAGACTCATCATCAATGGCGACAGCCTTGCGGTCTCCGTTGCTCATTACCTCGAGGCTTCTTTTCTCATTGTGGCGCCCTGCCAGCAGGGCTCGTAGGGCCCAATCTCTTGCCGCTTTATCTACCGTACGCAAGGACCTGCCAAGGCGACGGCTGACAGCGTCCGCAACTCCAACGCCATTAAGCGAAACTATCTGCATCCCTATTAAGCCTGCTTTTTGAGCGGGAGACTTGGGTCTCACTTCCGTGATGATGGCCCTGTCGTTGATCCATGCTGCCCAGATATCTGTGCCTGAGGGCACTAGTCGGGGCGAAGCTACGGTGTTGGTGTTCAGATGAGTGTGAAAGTCATAGAGCTCTTCGAGGATAGACTCCAACAGCCCGACAAAATCGTTGCGTGTTCTTACCGCAGCAAGCTGAGGACGATAAATCTCGCGCACCTTTTGCCAATCAGTTTGTTTTTGATCGAAGTAGGCGTAGTCGTCTGAGATACTTTGCCAAAGATAGTCAAAGTCCTCTTCAAATTGCTGGCGTTTAAAGTTGGTTTGCGGCGCGGAAATAGCTTCTGCGAGAAAGCAGAAGAAGACGAGTAGCGTTAAGAGTCTCAACTTGAGCAATTCATGGCTCCGTCATTTGAGAAGCTCAGAGGTGTTTGTGTGCTTCACCGCGACTCAATCTCTGATCCATTTCAACATGTGAGGATATGGTGGGATTCCTGACTTGCGGGCCATCTCACCGACAGCGGTCATGCTTATCTCCTGCAATCTATTGGCTCCGGGATAAACTCCCACGCCATAAGTGAAGATAAGTCCCTGTGACATTCCTCGATACCCGCCCTCGTGAAACAAGACGCTGGGATCCAGATCCAGATGACGTACCGCCGCATATGCCCAGGCAGTGGCCTGTACCTCAACCACATTCATGTCGGCATCTGGAATGACCACCTCCCCGGTCAAACCAGGGCGCACCTCGCCTGGGGCCACCGCCAGATGCCCTGCCTCATGTAATAGGTCACCGGGATACTTCAGTTTTCTTTCATCCACAATGAGCTTGCCACTTTCGATTCCAATGCCGGGGAGGAAGCATTCATCCCCTAATTGTGTAGCAACCACCGGAATACCGATCGCGGTTAGGAACTCCGCGATCCTCTTTGTTAGTGGATGCTGAAACATCGCTGCCTTAGGTGCGATCGAAAGACAAATTGGCAGGTAAGCGTGAAGTTCTCAGTTCAACTGTGTGCCTTTATTCTCGACTCAAAGGCTCAAGGCGTGTGTTGCGTGCGTGACCGCCCCTCCCGCTCGCAGTGAAGCGGCAACCATCGCGGCCTCGACAATCTCGGCGTCCGTTGCACCTGCTTTGCGCGCGTTACTGCTGTGGATGTCGATGCAATAAGGACACTGCGTGGTTACGGCAACCGCGACAGCGATCAATTCCTTGTATTTGACGGAAATTGCTCCGTCGGCAACGGCTGCCTTATCAAAGGCCCAGAAGGCTTTCATTACTTCCGGCGCGAGGCTGTCCATCTTTTTTAACTTCGCTAAATTGTCTTTGCTGTACATGTACTTGCTCCCTCTTTTAAGCAGGATCTTCTAGCTTGATATTCAGGCCCGCGGCTACAGTTCGCAGCCCGGCCCAATAATCCTCATCATTAAGCTGCGTATCTTTTCTGATCAGCGGACGACTGACCTTGATTATGTCGACAAGCTGCGGACGAATAGAATCGAAAATGATTTTCTTTTCAGACAAGCTTTTGGTTTTGATGAGAATACCTAACCAGTCGATCCAATTCATCATCTTATAGAGATGGTCTCTGTATTTTACCGGCACCTCATCGCTGTCCGACGTCTTCAGCACTTCCTTGAGTTCAAACATAATGTCGCTCCAGCCGCCTTCCCAGCGCGAGCGAAAGGATTCAGATAAGGTTAGCGCGATTTGTAGATCACGAGAGGCCTTCGCTTCCTTACGAGCCATGAACAGTGAAATGGCTGCGACCGGAAAGCCGATGATCTGCACAAAAAGCGCCAGCACTTCGAGGATTGCTTTTAGCGTCGCCATGCGTTCCTCCAGTCTCTACGGCGCATATTGCAATGCTACGAGCGCCGCAACTGTCGCTTCTTTCTGGTCCTTTCCCCAGGGAGGACCTACCGACTTACCTAAAG
>JBAPXA010000443.1:0-17110 GCA_049283975.1 Pyrinomonadaceae bacterium
AAACCGAATTAATGTGGCCCAGGACGTTTGCGGCAAAGCCGAGAGACAAATGTTAATTCAGCAGGCAAGAGTATGAAGCGAGTCGCCATTCTGACTCCGAGCATCACCGGCAGCGACGCAGTCAGTAATGATGTGCTGGGAATGCATCGACTCTTGCAAAGACACGGCTTCAATACTCGAGTCTTTGCAGAAAGCTGGACCCTCAAGTTTCCGAAGGTCTCGCCGCCACAAGCCATTGCCAGCTTCCTGAAAAAACGCGACGACGTTCTGATCTATCACTACTCACGCGGCTGGGATTTCGGCCTGGCGCTTTTGGCCGATCGCAAGACACCCACTGTAATCCGGTATCATAACGTCACACCGCCGGAGTTTTTCGTTAGCTACAATGCGGACTTGGCTGAAATGTGTCATACCGGTCGGCTGCAGTTGTATCCCATTGCAAATTCCAATTGCGATCGCTACCTCTCGGCATCGGCTTACAACATGCGAGAACTGATTGACGAAGGCGCACCTGAGTCGAGCAGCTTCGTCGTGCCGCCTTTCCATCACATCGATCGCTTGCTCTCGGTACCGGCGGCGAGAAAAGTGCTGGAGGCTTATGGCGATGCGAAAACAAATATCTGCATGGTCGGACGCGTGGCGCCGAATAAGGGACATCCGGCTCTACTCGAAGCTTTTGCGGCGTACCATCATGAGTACAACCGCGAGAGTCGCCTACTTATTATTGGGAAGGAAGAGACGCGCCTGCGGAACTATTCGCCTTTCCTGCGTGAGCTGGCCAAACGCCTGGAGATTAGGGACGCGGTAGTGTTTACCGGCGAGGTCTCGGATGAAGCACTTAGAGCCTACTATCAGATTGCCCATGCCTTTATGATTACCAGCGAACACGAAGGCTTCTGTGTACCTCTCATCGAAGCGATGGCCCTCGGAGTTCCCATCATTGCCTATGCATCATCGGCAATTTCGGAAACCGTCGCGGATGCGGGAATAGTTTGGGAGGAACGAAACCCGTATCTGCTCGCTGAGACACTAGACCGCGTGCTGAAGAATTCATTAAGTGTTGACTTCAGCTTGAGAGGCCGGCGTCGTTATGCCGCACATTTTACCAACGAGAAAATTGAGACGGCTTTTCTCAATGCCATGAACGGAATTTTATGAAGAGACTCGGCATAGTCGTGCAGCGCTGTCATGAGAGCGTGGTTGGCGGAGCGGAAGCCCTCGCGTGGCAGTATGCAAACTTGCTGAAAGACGATTACGAAGTTGAAGTTCTAACCACCACTGCAGTTGACGCTGCCTACTGGGCTAACGCCCTGCCAACAGGCGTGGAACTTCGCGACGGCATCACCATTCGGCGGTTCCATATTGATATTGGCTACACGCCCTACCGCAGCGCTTTGTTTAGCTACCTACTGCAAGACTTCGATAAGTATCAGCCCAGCATTGATAAAAATGGCGGTGGCGCGAAACGTCCGACCGGCCCGAACACTCATCTTCCCTGGAGCATCTCACTTCAGGAGGAGCTCATTCGTCACATCGGGCCTTACTCAAAGTCGCTCATAAAATTCATCAAAGAGAATCGTGCACAATATTGCACGTTGCTCTTTGTCACTTATCTCTATCCCACCTCCTATTTTGGGTTGTTGCAAGTGCCTCCGGGGTACGCGCTCTTTGCGCCCACGCTTCACGACGAACAACCTGCGTATCTCTCGGCTTACAAACACGCTGCCCGCAGGGCGGGTTCGCTGATCTGGTTAAGTGACGGAGAGCAACGACTAGGTTCCAGGCTGTGGGGTGATCTGCCGGGGGCAGTTGTGGGCATGCATATTGAAGCGACGCCGCGCGCACCGCAGCCTGAAGCCACACCGTATCTCTTGTATTCCGGGCGCATCGATCCGAACAAGGGTTGCGGCGAACTTTTTGATCACTTCCTGCAATTCAAACGCGATCATCCTTCAAACCTGCGCCTCGTTCTTACGGGCAAAGACGACATACTCATTCCCGATCATCCGGATATTGATTTCCGCGGCTTTGTTTTGGACGAAGAGAAGTTTGCCTTGATGGCGGGTGCGGCGGTTTACATGATGCCGTCCGGTAAGGAGAGCTTCAGCATTGTGACCCTCGAAGCGATGGCGCAAAAGGCGCCCCTGCTTGCCAGCGGCGCTTGTGAAGTGATCGTCGATCACATTCGGCGCAGCGAGGGGGGCAGAATTTACGATGACTACAGCGGATTTGCTTCGGCTCTTGACGAGCTGCTGCGGAACGCAAACTTGCGCCGGGAGATGGGCGAGCGCGGCCGCAAGTATGTGTTGGCGAATTTTACTGCGGTAATAGTCAAACGGGATTTGCTGGCCGCCGTGGAATCCCGTGCTGATCTCAGATCTCAAATTTCAGATCGCAGATCTCAGTTTTCAGATGTCAGATCTCAGATTCCAGCTCTCAAATCGATGCCGGACCGCCGTCAGACGGCCGACTCTCAGACGCCTCCCGTACCTCAGATCCCGCACTACGTAGAACCCAAATCACTTGATCTTTCCTACACGGCTCCGCAAGCGTTGCCCGCCGGTTGGACTGAGGCTGCTCTGCGCGAATTCGTGACTTCGATTCAAGTCGAGGATGGTCCTGAAGCTGAGCTCAAGAATTACGCCAACGACGACTTCAAGCGTTTCCTTTACACCCTGGGCCTGGTTCCTGAAGAAACGGGTCTGTGTATTCTGGAGCTCGGCGCCAATCCTTACTTCACCACCACGTTGCTACAAAAGTTCCGTCAGCCGGACTTGCACCTGGCAAACTTCTTTGCAGCAGACAGGGAATCCGAGGGTAACCAGAACGTTACCATTCATCAGACAGGCGAGGTCATCAATTACCGCTACAAGCATTTCAATGTCGAAGCGGATCAGTTCCCCTATGCAGCTGACATGTTTGACGTAGTTCTCTTCTGTGAGATTCTCGAGCACCTGTTGCAAGACCCCGTTCATGCGCTCGCTGAAATCAGAAGGGTGCTGAAGCCGGGAGGAACTTTGATCGTTACGACACCGAATGTGGCGCGGCTTGAGAATGTTCGCAAGATGATTGCCGGCGAAAACATTTACGATCCCTATTCCGGTTATGGACCCTACGGTCGCCATAACCGTGAATACACACAACAGGACTTATTCAGTTTGCTGGCGGCAAATGGATTTCGCCCGAACAACTTGTTTACCGCTGATGTCAGCGAACCTAAGGAGCCCGCGGAATCTGTCGCTAAGATCGCCGCTCTCCAAAATCGACGCCCGGAGTTGGGACAATACATCTTTTGCCGCAGCACCCTAAATTCCGATGCGAAGCAGACGCCGCCCGTGCGACCAGAATGGCTTTATCGAAGCATGCATTCAGAGGCTAATTGACGCTGCGATGAAGCCCAGAGACGTTGCGGCTCTTTCCGCCGACTAGCGCGGTAAGCCTCGGACTTTGTAAAGCCACGCCGGTGGCGCCGCGCTGATTATTCACTCCAGCATCGTTTGATGTCGAAACCTGACTTCAACTCCCGGCTCGAACCAATCCTTAAACGTCCCGTCCTTCACTCGCTTCTGGTCCTTCTTTTCTACACCACTCTTTTCGTCGCTTTCTTTTCACCTTCACTTTTTCGCGGCGCGCCCCTCGCTGTCGGAGCAGACGGCCAGAATCTTTATCTACCGAATTTTTTAGGGCCTAAAGTCTTTTGGGATCACATGATCTTTGCCGGCTTTCCCATGATGGCCGACCCGCAGGTGATGACGTGGTATCCCCCGGCACTGTTGTTTTCGCTAATTCCTGGCTCCTGGAATCCATTCATCCTGCTGGCCTACGTCCTGACCGCGTCGTTCATGTACGGCTACGTGCTGACAATCACCGAATCCAAATTGTCCGCACTCACTAGTGGTGTGATTCTCGGCTTGAGCGGTTTCATGATGGCGCACCTGGGCCATGCCGTGGTCATTCATTCCGTCGCCTGGGTTCCGCTGCAGCTTTGGGCTTACGAAAAACTGCGCCGAAAGTGGAACGCTCGGTGGTTTCTGGCCGGCAGCGGCGCAATCGCCTTGAGCTTTCTTGGAGGTCACACTCCAATCTTCACCCTGGGCTTCGGACTGGCAGCCGCATATGCGCTCGTACTCGGCTGGAGCGCGCCTATCGGACGTTGGCGTTATTACCTGACGTGCGCTCTCCTGATGATTCTGGGAATCGGACTGGTTGCGATTCAGATCGTGCCAACGGCGGAGATTGCCGGGGAAAGCATTCGCGTCGGCTACAAGTTTTCCGATTTCATTTCTCACGCTCTACCTCCGCACCAGGTGTTGATGCTCGTCTTTCCCAAACTCTTTGGCGGACTGAAAGAATCGGGCGCGCTTCCCTACTACGGTGCGGAGAATCTGACAGAACTGACGGGATATGTTGGTTTGCTCCCACTCTTGCTGGCGGGTATCGGGCTAGCGAAATGGCCCCAGCGCTCGCTTGCAATCTTTTGGCTCGGAGTTGCGTTGGTAGCCGTGGTGCTGGCTATGGGAGACGCAACACCCCTCGCTCGCCTCATCTACCACATCCCAGTCGTCAATCAATTCCGCGCACCCGGACGACACTTGTTAGAGTTCACTTTTTCTGTTTGCGTGCTGGCTAGTCTCGGGATGGCAATCCTGCTCAAACACAAATCGGCGTCAGCACTCATTTTCAAAGTCGTCATCCTCGGGGCTGTGATCCTGATTGTCGGCTCCGTGCTTGTCTTCACGAATCTCGCGCGACTCGATACCCTCGCCGCTCATAAGGACCTGGCTCCAGAGCAAGTCTGGCGTTGGACGAGATGGGCAGTCGCCATCCCTCTCGCTTTGTTTGCCGGCTCAGCGGTAGCCCTCACCTACTGGTCGCGGCTCACGGGCTCTTTTGGCAGGATTGCACTCTTAGTGGCTGTGCTCGTGGTCGACCTGGCGAGCTTCGGTTGGTCTTATGATTGGCGTTACGCGGCAATCGACAAAGACGCCCTCCAGTCTCCTGAGATTGCATCGCGTTACCGGAGCCTTTTACGAGACAACCACCAACGAGTGCTCCCAACGCGTGGCACAATGGCTCCCCGCGAAGAGATTCCACCGAACCTTTCGCGCTTATGGGGAGTGCCTAACGCCAGCGGCTACAACTCCCTGATCCTTTCTCGTTTCAGCAAACTGCTTAACATGCAGGACGTCGGCACTATTACGCGCCCAGTTTGGTGGGATCCTAACGATCAGAGTCTAAACTTGGCGTCTGTGCGTTACCTGCTAATGCCGCGAATGACGGTGGTCACTGATCAAGGGGGAACGTCGTGGCAGAAGGAAGATTTGCAGTTGTGGCTGGGGGCTGGTTGTAATCCCACGTGGACTGATGCAGTCACCTTCAACCCCACCGACGCGGCGCCCAGCACCACCGTGGCAATCGTGGCTCGACTCGCCTGCGCCGCAAACATTTCAGATGGCGCTGAAGTCGTGCAGATCCGTGTGAGCGACGTGGACAACAATACGGAGACTCATAGTCTGCTTGCTGGTCGGGATGCCAGCGACTGGGCTTACGATTGTGAAACGATCAAAAAAAGTTTGAAGCACACTCGCGCTCAGATTTTTGAAAACTTCGCTGCTAAGGTCTACGAAGAGTCCTGCCAGGGTCATTACTACCGCTCCAACTTCCGCCTAAACGGTCGGAAGAAAATCAAAAGTATCGAACTTCGCTGGACCGGCCCTGCGGGTTCGCTGATCCTGGACAAAATTAGTCTCATCGATGACGAGCTTCACACTTCGCGTCCCCTTGATCCGATGACGATGGGTCATCACTGGCGACTTGTCGAAGAAAGTGATACTTCGCGGGTGTTTGAGAACCTGAACGCGCTGCCACGCACGTGGTTAGTTCCCGAGGTCCTGGTGCTCGAAGCTGAGCAAGCTCGCACTGCGGGACAGAGCTCGACGTTACCTGACGGCAGGGAATTCGATCCGAAACGAATGGGGTTAGTTGAGAAGCCCTTGCCCCTGGAGATAGCAGGAGCGGATCCGAACGCGACTGCGCGGGTACTGACGTTAGGTGATAACACAATGGAAGTGCGCACAGATTCGGCAACTCCCGCATTTCTCATCACCAGTGATGTTTATTACCCCGGCTGGCGAGCGACCATTGATGGCCAGCAAACCGAACTCTTTCGCGCGAACTATGCCTTCCGGGGTGTTTCCGTTCCCGCCGGCCAGCATGTAGTGAAATTTGCCTACCAACCTCGCCGCTTCTACTTCGGCGTTGCCCTAAGTCTCGCCTCCCTGTTGGTGCTGGCTGGCTTGGCAGTCGTGAGTTTGACCAGGCGAAAATGAACTCGGACAAAAAAAGAATCAAAGTCCAACTTTCGCGTCCGGAACGGCGTCTATACATGCTGGTTGGAAAGTATGCTGGTTGGAAAGCTGAAAGTGGTTCCGCGCACGCCCCGGGAGGCGGCCCCTCCGGTCAACCTGAACGGAAATTAGGGTTGGCCAGAACAAGTAACCCAAACTGTCAGTGTCGTGGTTGTTTGCGGGAAAATGATCTAATTGACACTAATTGCGGCGGCGGGCTATATTCGAGGTGCCTCCTGGGTGGCGTGGCACCTCCTAAAGAGAACACCTCAACCCGGCTCTCTTTTCCGCTATTGAAACTTAGGTAGGAGCAGCAAAGAAATGAAATTAGCCGTTACTGTTTTGTTGATTACCCTCGCCGCTTCGAGTGCGTGGGCACAGGCGCCTACGCTGCGCATTGTCGCTCCGGATCCGAATCTTCCTGCCGAGCTTTATTACGGAAACACGAAGGTAAAACCGCTGCGCCTGCGTCCCGGCACGAACACCCAGATCACCATTGACGATGCCGACTTCTTTGTCTTCCAGCATTACGTCGACTTCCTGAATCGCATGCCTGAACCCGGTGGTTACGCCGGCTGGCAGGCAGTGCTCAATGGCTGCGTGCCTGTGACCGAATCCTGCGATCGAATCCACGTATCGGGGGCGTTCTTTCAATCACCAGAGTTTCAAGAGCGTGGTTACTTTGCCTACCGGCAATACTCCGTCGCGTTTGGCCGCAAGCCGGATTTCAATGAGTTCATGCCTGACCTGCGAGCCGTTAGCGGCTTTCTCGATGCCACGCAGTTAGAGGCCGCAAGAGTGGCTCTGATTAACAACTTCATGGCGCGCCCGGCTTTCGCCAACACTTACAACGGCTTGGGCAACACTCAGTTTGTCGACACGCTGATAGCGACCGCAGGAGTTGTGTTACCGAACAGGGATACGCTGCTTGGGGCGTTAAACGGCAACACAATGACACGGGCTCAGGTGTTTCGCGCGATTCTGGAAAGTCCCCAGGTCTATGCGAAATACTACAACCAGTCTTTCGTAGTGATGCAGTATTTTGGCTACCTGCGCCGCGACCCTGATGCACTGTATGTGGACTGGATTCAGGTGCTGGCTCAAACCGGCGACCCGCGACACATGATCAACGGTTTCATGAACTCGTTGGAGTATCGCAACCGCTTCTAAGAAGAAATCATCTGAACGTGAAAAGGCCAACTGCTCTCAGTTGGCCTTTTTTGTATTTCCATGTAGATAATCACAGTTGCTAAACACTACGATTTGATAACCGCGCAGCTCTGCTGCCTTCCGTGCGGTAAGCCTTTGGCTTACCGGTGATGAGTTAATTTGTCTGAGGCTGCGCCTCGGGCTTTGGATTGAATCTTGCTCAATGCAGCTAAAGCTTCCCGACATCTCTATTGTCATTCCAGCACTCAACGAGCGCGAAAACCTGGAGCTATTGCTGCCTCTCTTAAGTGATGTCATCGTGGCGCTCAATCTTAAAGCGGAAATAATAATTGCCGACGGAGGTTCAGGCGACGGCACCGAAGAATTCGCGAAGCAACAAGGCGCCCAGGTCGTAATTCAATCAGAACGAGGTTATGGCGGCGCGCTCCTGGCGGGTTTCGCTGCCGCTCGCGCGCCCTATGTCGTGACCATGGATGCCGACCTGTCTCACCCGCCGGTTTTTCTGCGCGACTTCTGGCAGCAACGCGCCGCCGCGCAAATGCTGATTGCTTCTCGTTACGTACCAGGGGGCATGGCTGATATGGGAGCTTCTCGTCGCGTGCTGAGCGCCGTACTGAACAAGACCTACGCGCGCGTTCTTGATTTGCCCCTCGCGGATCTTTCGAGCGGCTATCGCATGTATCACCGTGACGTACTGTCGCAGCTTGAACTTGAGGCGCGCGATTTTGATGTGCTGGAAGAGATACTCGTAAAAGTTCACTTGCTGGGTGGGAAAATCAAGGAAGTGCCGTTTCATTACCAAGCCAGAAATTCAGGAAAATCGCACGCGAAATTACTGAAGTTTGGCTGGGCTTATCTCAGAACACTGGCGCGGATGAAACGGCTGCGAAACTCAACCGGGAACTGATTTTTGGAAATTGCCAATTGGCAATTGCCGATTGCCGATTGGCTTTAGTGCTTGACCATGAGCTTGAGGGCGAAGAGACTCTCAAGTCACAAAATGCTCAGTTAGGAAGGGCGGCTTGCCCCCGCTTCTTATCCCTTAATCCCGCCGCCCAGCCACTTCTCGATACACATCCAGCGTCAACCTTGCGGTTTTTTTCCAACTGAACTCCGCCGCTCGCCGCAAGCCCGCTGCCGACAACTCCCCTCGTTTACCCTCGTCGTTCCAAAGTTGAACAATGCTACGGGCCAGCTCTCCGACATCGTGAGGATCGATTAACACTGCCGCCTCACCGACGGTCTCCTCAAGCGCCGGAATGCGACTGGTGATCACTGGCGCACCACACGCCATAGCCTCAAGTGGTGGCAAACCGAACCCTTCGTATAAAGACGGGTAAACGCTAATGCGACAAGACGAGTAAAGGACGCGCAGCTCATCGTCTGTGGTGTAGCCAATGAAGCGCACCCGTTCAGCACTTACGCTGCCAGCGAGAAACGAATTCAGCTCATCCATCAACCAGCCTTCGCCGCCCGCAATTACCAACTGCGGTCGCAGCGTTGTAGTGCGCAAGATCTGATCGAGGGCACGGACGAGGGTTAACAGATTCTTGCGCGGCTCAATGGTGCCGACGGCAAGCAGGAAGTCTGGTTCGATTCCGAGTCTTTGCCGCGTCGCAAGCGTCTCAGCGAGCGGCAACGGCCGGAAGTTTTCCCGCGGCGCTTCCGGCGTAACCACAATTCGCTCGGCCTTGATCTGTAAATGCTCGCAAATCTCCCTTTTCATGCTTTCCGAGACCGCGATAATTTTCGCTGCTGAGCGAAGCATTAAGGGCAAGCGACGACGGGCGCGGCGCACCAGGCGTGGCTCGTGATACTCGGGATGGAGCAGGAGTGACAGATCGTGAATGGTGAGCACATTGCGCTTCCGATTCCACAGCGGCACTTCATAGTTAGTGCCGTGAAAAATGTCGCAGGAGCTTTGCCGCAGAAATAACGGCAGCCCGAGCGCCCACCAGCGGCGGCGAAATGCCGTCGCTTGCGGGTGATTGAGGCTAAGGTTCGCAAGTGGGGCTTGCTGGAATTCTTCGATGACGGAATCGCTAAAAGGAAATGGGGATATCAGCTCGAAGACATCGTCAGGTGAGATCTCAGCAAGCGCCCGTGCCAACTGCAAGGTGTAATGGCCAATGCCAGTTTTTGGAGATGACAGCGGAAAGCCGTCGAGCGCTACTCGCATCAGGGGTGAATGCCGATTGCCGATGGAAGATTGCCGACCGCTATTGTCACAGGGAAACGCAAAGTCTGGAAGGGTCGGGCCAAGACTTTGGTGTCCAAATTTGTAGGGGCGGCACTCCGTGGCCGCCCCAGCTTTGAAAATGGGGCGCCCACGGAGGGACGCCCCTACAGATTCTTAATAATAGGACCAATCGGGCAATCGGCAATTGCCAATTGAAAATTCCCTCACGGTCCGAAGCGGAAGAAATACTCAACGGAGTTCACAAAACCATTGATCATGTTCCGGGCGTTCCCCGTCGTGTTTAGTTCCTGGATCCAGTTCAAGTACGAAGCATCAGGATCACGACGCAAGTAGCCAAAGTACTGCATCACCACGAAGGCCTGGTTGTAATACTTATCGTAAACCTGTTGGCTCTCCGAAATATCTCGCAGCACCGTCGCCCTCGTCCTCGTGCCATTTCCTAAAGCCGCGATCCAGAAGTCGCGGTTGGGCGATGTCACTCCTGCGGTCGCGAGCAGGGTATCCACGTACTGTGTATTGCTGAGTGGATTGTATGCCGCCGCAAAAGCGGGCCGGCTCATGAAGTCGTCAATGAATGCAACTTTTGCTGCCTCCAGTTGCGCGTCGCTGAGGAAGCCGCTGACGCGCGCCAGGTCGGGAATGAACTCGGCGTAGTCGGGCTTCCGTCCAAAAGCGACTGAGTAGAAGCGGTAGACAAAGTAACCGCGTTGTTGGAACTCAGGCGACTGGAAGAAGTTACCTGAGACATGAATGCGATCGCAGGTTGTGTCTCCCGAGGGACAGTTGTTGATGACGTTCTGCCAAGCGGTGAATCCCGCCGGATCAGGTTCGCGACCAAGGAAGTCGATGTAATGCTGGCGCACGAAAAAAGCAGTTTGCACAATCGGATTTGGGCCGGTGGCAACGTCGTTATCGCTAATGGCTATGACCGCTGAACTGGGAGAACCTAAACCTGCACTAGCGGGCTTGATCAAGGTGACAGTAAAACTCTCTGGTCCTTCACCATACGAATCGTCAACGATAGGAATCGAAAATGTTTTCGATGTCTCACCGGCTGCGAAGCTAATCGTTCCGACTGAGACTGCATAGTCACAGCGCGAGGAAGCGCTCCCATTGACGACGTTGCAATTGTTCAGGCCCGCGGTGTCGCTCGTAACATAACCGACGGCGGCTGGACCCGATGTAACCCCAGTGCGACTAAGGGAAATATTCACGCGCCCGTCGCCTTCGAGCACAGGGATTGTGCCCTGAGTGAATTGCACGTTGTTTGGCGTTCCTGAGTTGAACGAGACTGCATAATTACCGGTAGCGTTCGGATCCCAGGAAGTCGCCTCGATTTTGTAGGTTGCCGTTGCCGGCAACGTGAAGAAGCCGCTAACAGGAATCCGGGAGTTCCTATCAGTCCCCGCCACGATGTCGTCATTTTCCGTTACCACCGTTCCGTTAGGACCGATTAGATAAAGATAGGTGTCGAGCGTCGCGCTAGACATACCAATCGATATCTGTTCTCCGGCAAAACCTGAGAAGGAGTATTGGTCAGCGAACGTGTTTTCACGCTGCGATGATCGACAATCGGTGTCAACCAACGAACCGTTTAGCGTCTGACCCTGAAATATCGGAACGACGCCGCAACCGGGTGCGCCTTGCTGAGTAACAATGAAATTCTGTTCGGCGATGCGGATCAAGCCTGAGCGCGGAAACCCGCCCGTATTGGGTCCCACGGCGAAGGTTACCGTACCCGAATTTGTGCCACCGCTGCCGGATGTAACGATGATCCAACTTACGGCACTGTCTGCGGCCCAGATGCAGTTTGTGCCGACGGTGTTGACGTTGACGCTCCCGGATCCTCCCGAAGCACCAACAGATAGACCGGAAGAAGAAAGCGAGTAAGTGCAACCGGGGGTAAGGGCCTGCGCCAGACAAGCTATCTCCGAGTTGGCGCGTGCTTCGATTTCGTTTTTTGAGAAAGCACAAAACATCTCGGTTGTACTGGGGCCGAGACTCGCGTTCATGATCGTGTTGGCGCAGCTCGCCTCGGCGTCAGAATGCGTAGCGTCAAAGTTATGGCCGATCTCATGGGCCGAAAGGATAAATTTCCCCGGTGTTGAAGCAAGCCTTTGAGACATGCCATAACCCGCTGGCCCAAGGGGACAATCTAACCCAGGTTGAAAGGCAATTCCGATCGTACTGGAATCAAAGTCTTTTCCCGTCCACATGTGCGCCAGGTCACGATTTAGTGATCCATGATTCGCGTTCCAGTAATTCTGAAACTCGCTTAACGCCTGGTTTGGATTTGTCGTGGTGTAAGGATCACCAGCGGTTGACCAAACGTTCTGAAAGACGATCGTGAATTGCAGCCCAAACGCACTGTCGTAAATACCCTCTACGTGATTCATGATGGCGATAATTTCATTGTTTGCGGCGGTTGCGTTCCCGAAAAAAGTGAAGTATTCAAAATCCGCTTCGGTGGCAAGATCGACGGTGCGCGGTGGTGTGAATAATTCTTCGACCGCGCCATTCGCACTCAAAATGGTTCCGGTTTGACTTTGCACCCGAAGCGCTTGGCTTCCTACCTTTTCCGCCAGGGTAGTGACACCACATTCTCCAAATGATGCTTGTAGCAGGTCAGACTGTTGATAGACGATGAAATCGCGAGCGCCGGCAGCGGCGGAATAACGCTTTGCCGGCTCAACAAAATAGATCTGCTCCAGCGTGATGATCAGACCCTCAAAAGTTTCCTTGTCGATCGTCAGACGAGCCTGCGCGCCGGGCCTTCCCGCTATTACCCCCTTGTAGGTGCGCACTGGCCCGCGTTCGAGTTCACGAATCACGCCACCGTCCAGAGACTCCTGAGCCCGGTAGCGGTCCGCGCGCATATCGTGGGGCGCAAGCGTGATATCAAATCCACCTGCCGAGGTGGGAAGAGAGACATGCCCTGTCTCCTGAACCTGCGCGGAGACGAGAGCGGTGTCGAGTTCCAGCTTGTCATAGCGGCGCAAGAGTTTGTCTAAGTCTTGAGCGTAGGGTCTGGCGCCCTGTACCAGAACTGCTCCGTTCTGAGCAGCGAGCGAGCGCGGTACGAGACTTAACGAAAGAGCGCTCAAGCCGATTAGCAAGGCGGCTACAACCAGGAGGGCGAGTCTAAAATTTCGTTTCACAACTTAACTCCGGTAGACGTACAGACTTTTCCAGTTTCAGCTCGCAGGTGCGAGACAACGATTAATGTCGAAGGTCGGGGTTACCAGTGAGGCTTGATCCTGGGGAGCAGGCGAGGCTTCTACTAGTGAATTTACCAAATAACGTCTAAGCCGGGAACCTTTAAAATGCTCACGCCCGGCGTTTGGGGAAGCCCGAAAGGATCTGAGCTTGTGTAGGGGTGGTCCTCCGTGGCCACCCCGTTTACCTCGTATTGCCAACAGGGCGGCCACGGAGTGCCACCCCTACAACACAGCTAGGCCAAGTGGGACTCGCCGGAAGAACCACATTAGTAGCCGCTCTGGGAATTCGCGTTGCCTTCCGCGGCGACTCCTAACGGAAGTTTTGGCCGATTTGCTCGGTGCCGAAAGTGCCGATTCCATTCAACCGAAAGCTAAATACGAACCGGTTTTCCTTTCGCAAGCCCACGTCGAAGCTGTAGTGCTGGACGGTTACTGCACAACAATCCCACGTATAGCCAAGGGTCGCGGTAGAACTAATCAACGAGTCTGTGCCTCGTCCGGGTCGCTTCTGAAAATCGAAAAAGAGCGACGCGCCGCCAAACAAGCCCCGTTCGCGATTGCCAAGAAAAATTGAGGGACTCCATTGCGAACCGCGTTGCGTTCCCGGCTCGTTACCGCTGGCATCGCCGAATCTTGCGAGGTCACCTACCAGGGCAACGGCGCGAGTGTAGTAGAAGCTCTGAAACGCCTGTACGAGGGGCCGATTAATGCCAAAGGTGGTGGAGATCGCCCGCAAACCACCGTCGCGCGTATCAAGGTCGGTGCGCAGGTCGACGAAAATATTATTGCTGGGCCGATAACGGGCTTCGATGTTGATGGGCGAGAAGCGACGCGGAATACCGCCGTAGCTGAACCCGGAAAGGGTATTAATAGGATAGAACTGGTTTCGCTGGCCCGGAAGCAAAGCACCGCCAAAGAACCGATCGAAAAAGTACTTGCCGCGAACCGTGATTGTCAGTGCTTCGTAAGGTTGGCTCGAGAGGGGTGTGAGCTCTCCTCTGCTGGTGGCACGCGCCGCCGCGCTGCTGACGTTCTCCGTAGAGCGCCGCGTGAAGAAACGATTAGACAGGCCAAACTCGATCTCGTTGGTGTTGGCAATGGCATCGTTGTAGTCGAAGCGGATCAAACGATCGAATTCGTTAATACCGTAGATGCGGCGATAGACGATGTAAGGTTCAATCACATGGCGGAAAAAGAAAGCATCGCCTCGGTGAAAGTCGCGCGCAAAGGCGGGCGGACGAAAATCCAATTCAAACTCACCATAACCGCGCGTGAGGTTCTGACTCAAAACTGAGCGGGTAGTCGGGTCGAGTTGGTTTGAGTAGAAGGTCACGCGTGAGCTGGCTGTCGCCGTGATATTGAAGCCGGCAAACGTCAGCGGCACCTGTAGGCGCGGATGAAAGTCCAAACGCTGCACCAGCGATGGTGAAATGATCGGCTCGCCGCCAACCTCCGCTCTGAAGGCGATCAAGTCTTCAACAGTTTCCTTCCGACTCATGCCTCCCGCCGTACCTTCAAAAGAGAAATAGACCGGCAGCCGCTTCAAAAAGCCCAGTAAGCCCGGTCGCTTTTCGATCGAGATGCTGGGCAGCTCGCGAATCCGAATTCGTGAAGTCGGCAAGGACGTAACCTGGGTGCGAGCGAGGAAGTTGAAACTGTAAGACCCGTGGTTCTTGTTTACAAAAACCTGTGAGCGTTCCTCGGGCGAGATGGCCTGCTGAATGTTGTCGGAAAAAACCTGGCGATAGGCGAGATTGGAAGTGATGTTCACATCGGCGGCGGCAATGAAACCGTTGGGAAAATAATGGACGCCGTCGACGTAGAAGCTTGAGCCACCTTGATCCGGATGTTCGGCGTCGGCCTTATTACCAAGGATTCGATCCTTTACCGAATAGAAACCAAAATTCAGGTAAGAGCGCGAATTCGCGCGGGTGCGCACATCAGCTCCAATGCCGATGCCCCGAGAGGTGTAGATGTCCGTGCGGAAGGTCGCGTCCACCGAGCGGCCAAGGGTCTTGTAATAAGCCCCGGAAAACCTTGCGCCCTTCGCGCCGGAACCTCCGAAGGTGGGAGTCAGAAATCCGGATGCCCGATCGCGGCGTTTGATTGAGATCGAGGTGTACGGCAGGTAGAGCATCGGGACGCCCTTGATTCTCATCGTCGGCGAATAGGCGCGGACACGATCTCCGGTTTTTATCTTGACCCGCGAGGCATGGAAACTCCACTTCGGCACGTCTTCATCGCAAGCAGTGACCTGGGCGTTAGTGGCGACAATAGTATCGAGGCTGATTTTCTCAACCCGGTCGGCGGTGAAGTAGATGCGCGTACCGTCTTCGGTCTGATTTGTGAAGCCGGTTGAATCGACGAAGAAGCCAATTTTCGTGCGGTAGTTCCATTCGGCGCGCGAACCCGTAATCCGTTGCTGATCGCTCTGATCGAAAACTACATTACCTTCTGCGATCACCTTGTTAGTCGCTTCGTAGACGGTGACCTTGTCAGCCTGCAAGCGATAAGTTCCGATGCGCGCATCCACATTACCTTCATACACAAAGACCTGAGCATTGGGCGGTCCGGAAACCGTTTGTGTACTGGCGTCGATCTTCAGCTCTTCAGTGGTTTCGCCCTGGACGCCGCGCCGCGGTGGTAAGCGAGGACGCACGGGCTGATCTTGTACGAGTGGATTGACATTGGGAGTGTCAGTCATCGGATTAGTGACTTTCCGATCGACGGGATTGGTTTGTTGTGCGAGAGCAGGCGTAACGCTGCCCAGGAAAAGTCCGCTGAGGATTATTAATACGAATTGAAAAACGATTCTGGGAGTCGCGGCGCGCAAACGAGTGTGAAGACCTCCCGAATCTAACGGGCGAGCACTAACCAAAATTAATCCCGCGAAAAAGCGCGCGCCTTGTTTATGTAAGAGCGAGGCGATGCTAACACAAAAGCAGGAGGCAGCGGCAGGGGCAGGAAAATCAAAAAACCTTTTTCCATTTTTCATTTGGTTTGAATGACTTGTTTGATTCCTGACCGAGCGGTGGTATTGGTTTCGTGGGAGTTCGTGTCATTTCGTGGTTCGTCTTTTCTATAGGTCAAAGAGCGAACCACTAACTCACACCAATCAACACGAATACATCATCATCATGTATTGGCGATTGCCGATTGGCGATTAGCGGGCAGGGATCACCTTTGAACGTGAGAGCCAAATGAAAAATGAGAAATGACAAATGACATATGGAAAATGTTTTGCTTTCCTCCCTGCGCCCCTCTTGCCTTCCGTCTCCGGTCTACTGTCTACTGCGATCAATGAACTCCAACGCGCGACGATTGATGATCGTAACCGGCGAACCCTCCGGCGATGCGCACGGCGCGGCTTTAGTGCATGCCCTGCGCGCCGCTGCGACAGAGCCACTTGAGATCTTCGGCGCCACCGGACCTTTGCTCCGCGCAGCAGGCGTGGACTCCGTGATCCCTTCGGACGATCTGGCAATCATGGGCATCGTCGAAGTTGGCAGGGTCTTGCCGAAGTTCTGGAATGCCTATAAGACGCTGAAGCGAGCTGCACTGGAACGAGAGCCGGATGCAGTTATCCTCGTAGATTGGCCTGAGTTCAATTTTCGTCTCGCTCGTGCGCTCCACCGGCGCGGGCTTAAAATCATCTACTACATCAGTCCCCAGTTGTGGGCCTGGCGCTCATATCGACTACGAACCATTAAGCGCGACGTTGATCTACTGCTGGCGATTCTGCCGTTCGAAAAAGAGTGGTACGCCACGCGTGGAGTTGATCATGTGGAATTTGTCGGCCATCCCCTCGCTGGCGAAGTTCGCGCGACCCACGACCGTGCAGAATTCTGCCGCCAGGCCAAACTCGATCCTAAGTCACCGATCATTTCGCTGCTTCCGGGGAGCCGGCGCAAAGAACTGGAACGCATCCTACCGCCCATGTTGGAAGCTGCGGCGCTGATCTCAGCGTGCCGGCCCGAGATTCAATTCGTAGTGGTGGTGGCCCCCAGCCGTTCGTCGGATGAAGTCCGTGAGCTTGCGCGCGCCGCACGCGGTACGCCGCTCCCTTTACCTTCGTGCCTGCACATCGCCACCGGCTCAACGCGCGAAGCTCTCGCTGCTTCCGACGTCGCCGCAGTCGCAAGCGGGACGGCAACGCTTGAAGCTGCGCTCTTAGG
>JBAPXA010000444.1:0-21668 GCA_049283975.1 Pyrinomonadaceae bacterium
CTTCCAGACCCTGAGGTTTAACTGTGCAGCTGTTTGCTCGGCCATTGTCAATCTTTCGACGCATTCTCGTTCTGGATTTGGCACACTAGAAGCACACACTTGGCAAATCTTTCGAAATTGAGGGGGAATGAAATGAGGTTTTCTATGAGGCGCTTTCTTATTGTGTTTGGCAGCTTCACCACTTTGCTGACATTTGCCGGTTGCGCCGCCAACCCGGATAACGCTAATACGACGGCCACCAATGCGATCGCGCCGCCGCCCATTCAGAAACTCACGCTCGTGGCACGCCCGCAATCGATCCTGGACCTGATGAAACAACGAGGCGAGCAGGACGAAGCGCAACCAACTTTGAGAATTATTACGCCCGCCAAAGACGCAGTGGTTAATGGTGCGAATGTGGACGTCAAACTCGAGTTAAGCGGAGACTTGCGTGGTTACATGCCGCACAAAGACCCGGCGACGGGTAAAGGAAACCACATCCACGTCATTCTTGATAACGAACCCTATGAAGCCTATTACGAACTCAACCAGCCGTTTGAGCTACGAAACCTGATGGCTGGCAAACACACTCTGCGCGTCTTCGCTTCCCGGCCGTGGCATGAAAGTTACAAGAACGATGCGGCATTTCAAATGGTGAGCTTTACAGTCAAAGGCGGGGGCGACGCGAGCAAGCCAACCACTACGAGCACTGGTCAGACCATGGCCAATAACAATTCGGCCGCCAGTCCGAATAGCAATTCGACTGCGACTCCCAGCCCCGCGCGTGAAGGCAAAGACATGCACGCCAGCAAGGGAGGCGAGGCTGATCCAGCCAAGCCGCTACTGACTTACAGCCGTCCCAAGGGAGAATACAAAGACGCCGACGCTGATCCGATCATGATCGATTTTTGGTTATCGAACGCGAAGTTGAAGGGCGATGGCGGTGAGTATCGTGTGCGTTACATAGTGGACGATGATGATCCGCGCTTCATCGAGAAGTGGGAGCCGATTTGGCTATCGGGTTGGCTAGCGGGCAAACACACGGTGCGCTTAGAGCTCCTGGATAAAAGCGACATGCCGGTGGCAAACGGCAGCTTCAATACGACGACGCGCGAGATTACCGTCGTAAAATAGTCTCAAGTCTCAGGTCCCAAGTCCCAATGACCGGTGGTAATCGCTGAGACGCAGCGGCGCCAAGACGCAAAGGAATTCAGAAAGCTTACGGATGTTCCTACTATGATAAAGCGATGACCGTCGGGGCTGAAAGATGCCTTAAGTTCTTTGCGTCTTCGCGCCTCTGTGTCTTTGCGTTCCGCACTCTAGAAATTGAGACTTGAAACCCTGAGACTTGGGACTCGTCACGGTTTGTGTTGAAATTAAGCGGTGCCAGTCTCGCAAGCAGTAACGGACCGACTTTTTGCTGAATTGATCGCTGAAGCAGCGACTTGCACACGTTGTCCGGCGATGTGTGAAAGAGCAGCGGTCTTGAGTTGTGCTAACGGTTCTGTTCCAGCGCGGACCCTTTTTATTGGCGAAGCGCCCGGACGCAAAGGTGCCGACCGTACCCGAATTCCGTTCAGCGGGGATCAATCCGGAAAGAATCTCGATCGCTTCATTGCTTCGATTGGCCTAACTCGCGCCGAAATCTTTATCACTAGCGCCGCGCTTTGCAATCCTCGAAACCCTTCGGGTACGAACCGCAAGCCCAGCAAGAGCGAACTGGAAAATTGCGCCGGCTTCCTGCGGCGAACGGTTGAATTGATCGACCCGCTAGTTGTCGTAACCCTCGGCTCGGTAGCCCTCGAGGCATTGAAACGAATCAGTTCTCATGAATTGATCCTTAAGGAAGCGGTGGGGAAGGTTTACGAATGGGATGGACGCCTGCTGGTTCCGATCTATCATCCCAGCCCCCAAGTGCTTGCTTCGCATCGTCGGGAGCAGGCGCAGTTGCGGGACTACAAGCTGGTGCGCGAAGCGGTAGACAGGAGACAGTAGGCAGTAGTCAGAAGGCAGTTGGCAGAGGGCAGAAGGCGTAGGCAGTAAAAGGAATCAAGAGATGAGTGAAGTTCAAAAAGTCGCTCTGCGAGAATTGGCCCTCGATGAAATACACCGAGAGTCCGGCGCGGTGATGGTTGAAAGCGACGGCTGGTCCGTACCGGCAACATACGGTGATGAGTTGCTTGAGTATGCGACGGTGCGTGAACGCGGCGCCGGACTGCTCGATCTTTCAGCACGCGGGCGTTTGCTGGTTACCGGCTCTGAAGCGGTGGCTTTTCTCAATGGCTTGATCACGAACGATATGAAAACCCTCGCCGAGAACCACTGGATGCCGGCGGTGTTTCCCAATGTGCAGGGACGCTTGATTGCAAGTGTGCGAGTTGTCCGCACCCGGGACGAAAGTGCAGGCAAAACAGCTCAGCCTGTCTTCTTAATTGATACCGAACCGGCGACGCACGAGCGTGTGTTGCAGTCGATTCAGAAGTTCACGCTTGCCGGAGACTTTCACGTTAGAGACCTGACTGCAGAAACTGTGTTGCTTTCGCTGCAAGGCGAAGCTGCCCGTGAAAAACTTGGGACGGTGCTGGGTGAACCCGCTGCGGACATAGCCCTGGGAAGTGTGACGGAAAGTGTTTGGCAGAACGACGCAGTGACGGTCTTGCGTGCCACACATACAGCAGCCAAGGGATTCGACTTGCTCGTAAGCAATGTTCACGCGGCGGCACTCTGGCAAGCGCTGATCGCTGCTGGTGCACGACCGGTAGGCTATGAGGCTCTTGAAATTTTGCGCGTCGAAGCAGGAATTCCGCGCTATCGCCAGGACATGGACGATGCGACGGTAGTCACTGAAACGAATTTGGATGATGCGGTCAGCTATACCAAAGGCTGTTACGTGGGGCAGGAAATCATTGCGCGCATCAAGTATCGCGGGCACGTCGCAAAAAAACTGCGCGGGTTGGTTTTTGAACGCCCGGCAATGATCGAGGCTGGCACGGGAATCAAATCCACCGACGGTAAGGAAATTGGACAAGTTACTTCGTCAGTTTACTCGCCACACCTGGGCCGGCGGCTGGCACTCGGTTATGTGAAGTATGATTACATCGCGGCGGGCACCCACGTGAAAACGGGTGAGGGCGCGTCCGCCGAAGTGGTCGACCTGCCCTTTGGGAATTGCCAATCGGAAATCGCCATTCGAAAAGGCCCCCGGCTACCGCCTGGGGGTACTGACTCCAACTAATCGGCAATCGGCAATCGGCAATGTATTTGAGGGTAGGCCGTGGACAACGAAAAAGACACTTTGCTCGACGAGCAGTCAGGAACTCGCGATCTTGACTTCGAACAAGCGCGCCTGGCCTATTCGATCATTCAATCGCTGCTGGAACACACGCGCATCGTGAGTGATTTGGTAGCGCTCATGGCACAGACGCTTGACGAGGATACGCAGCGCGCCCTAACGCAAACTCCCAACTGGACCGCTTATCTGGAGAGCCGGCGCACACTCGAACGCACCCGCGCTGAAGTGGAGAAGTTTGCCGCTGTGATGAAAGAGTTGGATAACGAGTGAAGACATCCCCTGCGAAGACAATCCTTGCCTCAATAGTTTCCTCCGGCTTTGCCGCGGTGTGAGGCGGTGGCTCTGCCCCGCCGACAGCAGCTAGATCATTCCCGGGCTATGCCCTCTGGTTTGGGCTGCGCCCTTCGAATTTACTCTGGTCATAGGCCACACCAAGGGCATGGCCCAAAGATGTAAAAGGCACATCTACGGCGGGGCAAAGCCTCCACCGCGAAGCCAACCCCGGCGGCGAAGCCGAACCTGACAGGTCTATTACTTTTGAGACAAGCCATTCAAAGATTACCGACTAGGAACCCAAAGCGCCGTCACGCCAGCACACTCCAAAAGGTTGAGGCCGCCGACCTCTACTCATTCTTTAACCGCTCTGCAAAAACCCGAATTTGTTCCAGAGCAGTCTCCGTGAGGGGAAATACGACACTATCCATTTTGAGTTCAACAGTTCTGGCCTTGGTGACTTTCATCAGTGTCTCGTACGGCATGCGAAAAACGAGACGCTCGCCAATCCAGCGCTTACCTTTTACCGGCTGCTTAACGGCCCAGCGATTTGAACTCAGGAAAATTGTTTCGCCGTCGACAACAAACACAACATACAGATCGATTTTCAGTTTCGTCTTCACAACCGTCTGCACCTCGAAGTCGATTAGCTCCGGTTTCCGAAACTGATGACCGTGATAACTGAAAGCGGGTGCAATGTGGACGCTGTGATATTGGGCTCTCGGACCGGAGATCTGGAGGGGCGCTAGCCGCACAGTCGTCTTATCCTGCTTGTCGTCGTAAGTAGTTGCGATCTGATTGGGTGTGGCCGGGTTCTGATCTTTTAGCAGCGGATGCGAGTAGATCGCGATGAGGAAAAGAAGCGAGAGTGGCAGAGTTAAGAGAAGCCGTTTCATAGGTCACACGCACGAGCTGTAACGGAAACTGTTAATTGCGTGCGCAAGCTAACGGCTTGCGCCACAATTGTGATACTGCGGAAATGAAGTCCACTCTGGCGCGACTGGCGGAAGTAAACTAGAATCCTCACGTCAGTTTTACGGCCCAGGTCCCAGCCAGCACCATACGGTACAACCAGCACACGTGAAAATCGAACCCGGCACCAGTCTCGGTAGGTACAAACTCCGTTCGTTAATCGGAGAAGGTGGCATGGGTCAGGTCTACCGTGTGACGGACGTCATACTCAATCGGGACGTTGCTGTCAAAGTTTTGCTTCCCGACATTGCGCCGGGCTCTGAGCAGTTCCAGCGTTTTGAGCAGGAGGCGCGGGCTGCAGGAGCGCTGAACCATCCCAACATTCTCGCGATCTACGATGTCGGTACACATGAAGGCGTGTCGTATGTAGTGTCGGAGTTACTGGAAGGTGAAACTCTACGTGAGCGGGCTCGCACTGGTCCGATTCCTGTCAAGAAGGTTGTCGATTATGCGCAGCAGATCGTTCGCGGCTTAGCGGCGGCGCACGGCAAGGGCATTGTGCACCGTGATCTGAAGCCGGAAAACGTATTCATTACCAAAGACGGGCACGTAAAAATCCTCGACTTTGGCCTCGCCAAACTTACCAATCCGCTCGGCGACTTTGAAGCACACTCCGAAGATGAAACCGTCAAATTAAAGACTCGGGCCGGGGCCATCATGGGCACCGTGGGTTATATGTCGCCGGAACAAGTGAAGGGGCAGGATGTCGATCATCGCTCTGACATTTTTTCTTTTGGGGTGCTGTTCTACGAGATGCTCACAGGTAAGCGCGCATTTCGTGGTGACTCTCCGATTGAGGTTATGAGTGCGATCCTGAACAAGGAGCCTGTCGAGCCTACCGCGACAGAGGGCGGGCTCGCGCCGCCCTTCGAGCGCATCGTCCGCCACTGTCTCGAGAAGCGACCTGCTGATCGGTTCCAGTCCACCAAGGACCTTGCTTTTGATTTGGAATCACTGGCAGGGACATATACGACGTCGGGCTCGACAGTTATCAGTCGCCCGCTGGTTAACAGGGGTCGCAGAAAGATCATGTCGGCAGCTTTGGCTATTGCGCTCGGATTAGCTGCGCTAGCCGCCGCTTTTTTCGTGGGAAAGAGCCGAGCACCTGACGATTTGCCTTCCTATCATCAATTGACGTTTCGTCGCGGGACCATCTATACAGCACGCTTCGGTGTTACCGGCGATACAGTAGTCTTCAGTGCAACGTGGAATGGAAATCCGCTTGATATCTATGAGTTGCGGTCTGGCACCTCTGACTCTAAACCGCTTGGGCTGACGAATGTTCAGGTACTGGCTGTATCTGATAACAGCGAGATGGCGGTACTGCTAAATAGTCAACAACTCTACCATTCGGTTAGGCGCGGTACGTTGGCGCGAATGCCTCTCGGTGGAGGCGCCCCTCGCGAAATGTTAGAGAATGTGCAGGAAGCCGATTGGGGTCCGGATGGCAGTCTTGCAGTGGTGCGCTTCGCTCAGGATCGTATTTACCTTGAGTATCCAATCGGCAAGGTTCTGTACGAGACTGCGGGATATATCAGTAACCCGCGGGTCTCTCCCAAAGGTGATGCGGTGGCTTTTCTCGATCACCCGGTTCCCGGCGACGATCGCGGCTCAGTGATGCTCGTTGATGCAAATGGTCAGAAGAAAAAGCTCACTGCTGATTGGGCTGGGGAGGATGGCCTCGCCTGGGCGCCCGGCGGCAACGAGATTTGGTTTACTGCCACGGAGAGCGGAGAAGCGCAGGCATTGTATGCCGTGACGCTCGCGGGTAAACAAAGGGTTGTGGCGCGAGCACCAATAACCCTAAGGCTTCAGGATATCTCTCGAGAGGGGCAGGTGTTGCTGACCGGAGAAAATCAGTCGACGCCGATTTCCTGCTTAGTTCCTAATGAAACTAAAGAGCGTGATCTCTCCTGGTTGAATTCGGTGAGAATTAACGATCTAGCCAACGATGGCAAGACCTTCGTGTTCACTCACTTTGGCCAGAGTAGTGGCACTAATTATCACGTCTATCTGCGCAACACTGACGGCACCTCTGCGATCCAACTCGGTGATGGATACGGCGGTGGTTTTTCTCCGGACGGTAAGTGGGTTTCTTCCATTCTCTCTTCGCCGCCGGAAATACTCCTCTTGCCGACCGGCGCCGGACAAACAAAACGTCTCGAACGTTTCGGGTTCGAACAGTTCGGCTACAGCACCTCCTGGCTAGCCGATGGCAAAAGCATCGTCTTCAATGCCAAAGAGCCCGGACATTTGCTTCGCACCTATGTGCAGAATGTTGACGGTGGACCTCCGCGCCCCGTAACACCAGAGGGCATTACGGGAAGTCTTGTTTCTCCTGATGGACAATTCCTTCTGGCTCGCGACCTGGACGAAAAACAAGCTATCGCTATTTACCCGCTGAACGGTGGTGAGCCGCGTCCCATCCCCGGTCTCGAAGAGGAAGATCGAGTAATTCGCTGGGGACTCGACGGGCGTTCTCTCTACGTCTATCGTCCTCGAGAACGACCGTTGAAGCTGTTCAAACTAAACCTTGCGACCGGAAAAAAAGAAGCAGGGAAAGAGATAGTTCCTGCTGATCTCTCCGGCATTCTCGGCCCGACGAACGTGTTGATTACACCTGACGGCAGGGGATACATCTATGCGTTTACTCGATCTCTTTCAGACCTTTATCTAGTTACTGACCTCAGATAACCCCTACCGGCGGAAGTCACGTTCACTTGGTTCCGCATTTTGGTTGAAAAGATTTGTGGTTGCGGATAGACTTCGCCGCAACCAACCCAGCAGGCTCAGCCGGATGGAATTACCGAAAGGGAGCGGTGAGCGGCCGCACTCAAGCTGAGCAGCCTTAACAGGTGGGTCCGCCACCAGAACCAGCAATCGCTACGAGGCGCCCAGCTCTAAACGGCGTTCGATTGTCCCTTCTTGAAAGGAGCTATTCCCATGGAAGAACTTGAGTCTTTGCGCGAGGCTGAAAACCTTCGATTCAGATTTCAAATGAACAATCGCTTGCGGCTTGAATCTTTGGCGGCAGTGTCAAAGGTGTTCCGCGAGTTTGGCGAGCCGATTAGCGATGAACTGTTGTCGTCGCTTGTGTTTGCCGTGCCCCAGGAATTAGTTGTCAGTAACGGATTCGGCTATGTAGTGGGCGCCGCGAACGCGGCGGGTTACGCGAGTCCGTCCGGACCGCCGCCTGGACCAAGCGGACCGCCGCCGGGACCGAGTGGGCCTCCGCCGGGACCGAGCGGACCGCCACCCGGACCGAGTGGACCTCCGCCTGGGCCGAGCGGACCGCCGCCGGGACCGACGCCGGCACCGAGCGAACCAAGCGGACCACCCCCTGGACCGAGCGGACCGCCGCCGGGACCGAGTGGACCGCCGCCCGGACCGAGTGGACCACCGCCCGGACCTAGCGGACCACCGCCCGGACCACGGCCTGGTTCAGAACCTCCAAGCGGGCCGCCACCTGGGCCATAAGCCAAGACGGCGAGGATGTCTTAGCTTTCCAAATAAGGGGCGCGTCTATCGTGCGTGCATACCTACAACTCGGGAGCGTGCCCCTTTTGGTTTTCCAATTCAACAGATCTGGATTGAGGTCGGGAGGACTTAGCTTTGGTGTTTGCGACCGCAAGGGAAAGTGATCGACAGATTGATCCAACTCCCTTTCAGACGCGCGGGGTGGTTTCGCTTCGCTTATTTGATCCTCACGAATGCCGGGAAATTTTGAGGAGGCTAGAGCAACTGGGGAATTGGACTGAAGCCCTCATTCGTGAGCCAGCTCAGGAAAAAGATTACAACGATGTAATCAGTCCGGCAGCGCGTTCAGCCAGCTTGCCCAGATCCGAACACGTTGCATGGCTCTATTCTGAGTTTGAAAGAAGAGTCGATTTGCAGGTCAAGCCTGTGGTTAAAAAGCTCTGGCAGCTCGATCTGACCAGACAATCAGACACGCAGCTTTTGAAATACGAAATTGGCGGGCACTATCGACCGCACCGTGATACCGGCGCAGATCTCGAAAAAAGACTGTTCAGCGTCGTCTGTTATTTGAATGATGATTTTGCAGGCGGCCGAACGTTGTTCCCGCCGCTGCAATATGCAGTTACGCCCGCTGCCGGGCTTGCGATCATTTTTCCGTCGACTTATTTGCATGGCAGTGAACCCGTGACGCAGGGCCGAAAGTTCGTGCTTGTGTCGTGGTTGGATGGGCCAGTGCCGATCAAATGGATCTAGAGGGAAGCCTTAACCCGAACGGATCGCGATAGAACTCTCCTGCCTGCCGAATCTGAGTCAGTATTTCATCGAGAATTGTTCCTGGGGTCGTCTCCGCGCGAGTGTCCCAGATCGCCGCCGCTTGCTCAGCAGTGTGATAGCTCCGTTTCGTCCAACTGTCATCTCCGTAGGCGTAATGAATCAGCGGAGCTCGTACTTTTGTATCAGGCCAGTAATTAGTATCGGCCAGATGAGTGATATTGAGTTTTAGTCCCAGCTCTACCAGGGCTAGTCCAAAGGCATACATCACGTCCTCCCAGCGTTGTGGCTGAAAAGCGTCAATCGCATTAAGCCAGGTCACGCCAAGTTCTTCTGCCTGAGCTATCGGAATAACGTAAGGTACGCTACAGCGCAGAGACTCCTTTTGCTGCTGCACCTGCTCCTGTTCCAAGCCAAGTCTTTTTAGCGCTTCGCTGACCTGTTCGGAGTCGTAGTTCATAAAAGAACTAAACTCACCGGAAAGGGTCTCGGGAAATTCCAACGCGCGCGTAAAGATTAGATCCGGATCACAGAGAACGATGAAATCGTCCGCGTCTGCGAGGTGGTGCGCCGCCTGAATAAGACTGCCGGGGTGATTGCGACCGGAATAGTCATCTCCATTAGCACTGACGCGATAGTTTGGCGCGGGGTAGACAGCACAACCAGTTTTCACTAGATCATAGAATCCCGGGCACCAATCGTCGCCGGAGTCGTGAACGATGATGAGCGGTTGTTGCTCCAGCCTGGTGACGCAGGAGAAGTAGAACAGCTTACACTGCCACTCCATATAGGGATTGTTTTCGGCCGAAACAACAATGCGGTGTTTGCTCATCGATAGGGCCGGGTTCAGTTAGCGGGTCATCATGAACACTTGGCGTTCGCGACCGCCATCAAACTCACATAAAAAGATTCCCTGCCAACGTCCCAATAAAAGTTTACCTTGTTGAAAAGGAATTGTGAGTGAAGTTCCCACCAGGCTTGTCTTGATGTGCGCATCGGAGTTTTCTTCGCCGTGACGAAAGCCCATGCCATGTTGGGGGATCAGCTTGCGCAATGCGAGCAGCATGTCGCGCGGCACGTCCGGGTCGGCGTTCTCATTGATCGTAAGGCCCGCAGTCGTGTGCTGCACAAAGAGAAGACAAACGCCATCAGTTGCACCCGACTCGAGCAATTTCTTTTGCACTTCGTCCGTAAACTCAACCAACTCTTCGCGCGCGTGTGAGCTAACCTTGATGGTATGCATGGGACTCATTGTAAAGCATCAGGCCTTGAGATTGGCGATTGCCGATTGGCGAATGCGATTGAAATTGGGGCCGCAACTCATACGGCACGGGAGCGGCAGCGACAGATAGCATTGCCAATTTCCAATTGCCGATTTTTGATTGGATCCTTGGCTCCGTACTGTACCGACGACTCAGGCAACAAAAAAGCCGCCGGTCGCAATAGACCAACGGCTTTCATGTGCTGACAAAGAAGAGCTGCTTAAGATTTTTGAGATGCCTTTCGTTTCAGGAGCGCCCACCCTGCCGGTAAAGCCGCTGCGGCCAGAAGAATCTTGATGATGTCTCCGGGGATTAACTTCGAGACGGTAGTTGTGAACACAACCGGCATTGAAGTGTTTGTAACTATGGAAAACCAAGTCCACCCGCTTAGCGTGATTACCAGCGAACCAATGGCCATCGCTGCCACTGCGGTCGGAAACCGCCGATCCCAATCGTGTTCCGCAAAGGCGCCAGTAATGAAAGCCGCTGCCGGAAACGCGACCAGGTAGCCTCCGGTCGGTCCGAACAGATGAGCCAGCCCGCCGCTGCCGCCATAGAAGAACGGCAAGCCGCTGGCACCTTCAACTAGATAAACAATCATTGTGATCGCGCCTAAACGCGATCCCAGCAAGGCGCCGGTTAGCAGCACGACGAAAGTCTGGCCGGTGATCGGCACGGGTCCAATCGGAATTACGATCTGCGCCGAGAGGGCCATCAAGAGGCTGAATCCCAGGACCAGGCCGACGGAACGAGTCCAATCGAGCGGAGCCAGGGCCGTTCCAATCAGCGTTTCGGGTTTTGCGAATGAAGTGCTCATGTTAGTTCGACAAACTTCCGTCTTGTCGCTCCATTAGTTTAGTCAGCAGCCATTCCTTTGGCCTTAGCGTCCGCGCTCTCTTGTACGATCGTGCCAATACGCATGCCGTGGAAAGAACGCCAGACAAAGAAAACCGAGATGAGAAAGAATACCGCAGCCAGGACGTGAGTGATAAGCACGCCGTTGTCGCCGCGATTTGCGATCGAGACAGCCAACTCCACCGCCAGCAATCCAAATAGGGTAGTGAACTTGATCACAGGATTCATGGCCACTGAAGAGGTATCCTTGAACGGATCGCCAACCGTGTCGCCCACAACCGTAGCGTCATGCAGCGCAGTACCTTTCTGCTTTAGATCCACTTCCACGACCTTCTTCGCATTGTCCCAGGCGCCGCCAGCGTTGGCCATAAAAATTGCCTGGTAAAGACCAAAGACGGCAATTGAGATCAGGTAGCCGATGAAGAAGAAGGGTTCGACAAAGGCGAACGCGAGGGTCGAGAAAAACACGGTCAGGAAGATATTGAACATGCCTTTCTGCGCATACTGCGTGCAAATCTGTACGACCTTCTTACTATCTTCGACGGAAGCTTTCTCTACGCCTTCCAGCCGAATATTGGCCTTGATGAATTCCACCGCGCGATAGGCTCCGGTTGTTACAGCTTGAATTGAAGCCCCAGTGAACCAGTAGATCACGGCACCACCGGTTATCAGGCCGAGCACGAACGGCGCATGCAACAACGACAGACTTGCGGTGTTCGTGGTCAAACCGTTGGTTAGCGCCATGATGATGGAAAAGATCATCGTGGTAGCACCGACGACGGCCGTGCCGATCAAGACCGGCTTGGCAGTCGCTTTAAACGTGTTGCCGGCGCCATCGTTTTCTTCGAGCAGATGTTTGGCGCGGCCGAAGTTGGTGGTGATACCGAATTCGTTTTTGATCTCGGCCTCAATGTTCGGCACTTGTTCGATTAACGACAATTCATAGACGGATTGTGCGTTGTCTGTCACCGGTCCGTAGGAATCGACAGCGATTGTCACGGGACCCATACCGAGAAAACCGAAAGCCACGAGTCCGAAGCCAAACACCGGCGCCGCCAGCTCATCCACCATCAAGACTCCCACACCCATGCTGGCGATAATATAGGAAATGGACATGAGCGCCACGATGCAGAGGCCGAGCCAGTAAGCGGAGAAATTGCCGGCTACCAGGCCTGAGAGAATGTTCAGAGAAGGACCGCCTTCTCTCGAGGAAGTGACCACCTCCTGGACGTGCCGCGATCCAGTTGAGGTAAAGATCTTGACGAGTTCGGGAATGATCGCGCCCGCGAGTGTGCCGCAGGAAATGATGATTGCAAGTTTCCACCAGAGCGTGGTATCCCCGCCAAGTTCAGGGATCGTTAGTTTCGAGACTACAAAAGTCAGGATCACGGAAAGGATCGAGGTTATCCAAACCAGGGAGGTTAACGGCTTCTCGAAATTCATCTCGTTAGCGTTTGCGTAACGAGACTTGGCCAGCAGGTCGTTAACGAAATACGAAGCCGCGCTGGCGATGATCATCATCACGCGCATCACGAAGATCCAGACCAGCAGTTGTACCTGCACCGTCGGATTAGGCACGGCGAGCAGAATAAATGTAATCAACGCCACACCGGTGACGCCGTACGTCTCAAAGCCATCGGCGCTGGGACCGACCGAGTCGCCCGCGTTGTCGCCAGTGCAGTCTGCAATTACGCCCGGGTTGCGCGCGTCGTCTTCCTTAATCTTAAAGACGATCTTCATCAAGTCAGAGCCGATGTCGGCAATCTTTGTGAAGATACCGCCGGCGATCCGAAGAGCGGCCGCGCCCAGGGATTCACCAATTGCGAAACCAATGAAGCAGGGCCCTGCGTAGTCACCCGGAATGAAGAGCAGGATGCAAAGCATGATCAGCAACTCGACGCTGATCAGCATCATGCCGATGCTCATGCCGGCGCGGAGCGGAATCGCATAAAGTGGAAAAGGCTTTCCTCCCAGACTGGCAAAGGCAGTGCGCGAGTTTGCGAATGTGTTAACGCGAATACCAAACCAGGCGACACCGTAACTGCCGGCGATACCAACCAGGCTGAATGCGAGAATTATGAGTACGCGGAACAGCTCCATCTCTCGTAGCACGCCAAAGTAAACAACGATGATGCTGCCGATGAAAATCTCGAGGATCAGAATGAACTTGCCCTGCGTGATCAGATAGGTTTTGCAGGTTTCGTAAATGAGTTCGGAGATCTCGCGCATCGCGCGGTGGACTGGCAATTTTTTCAAGTTCATATAAATCGCCAAGCCAAAGAGCAGACCGAGCATGCAGATCACAATGCCGATCAACAGAAGGTTGTGACCGTTGATGCTGTTGTTGAAGAAACTTACGTCTGACAAATCGGGAAGAATCAGATTGGCTTCACCGCCGCCGTGCGATTGGGCGAAGACTGGGGCAGTGCCCAGTGCGGCACATGCCAGGGTGACAGCAAACATAAGAAGTCCACGCCCGACACCCTTAAGACGTGATGGCTGACTGGAAATAGTAAGATTGTGATTCATAATTGTTTTAAGAGAAACGGAGCAGACAAACTGCCAGCAGGGCTGCTGAAATCAGCGCAATTCCACTTCTGCGACGGTCCTTTCTGATGGTTAATCGCCGGCGAGCTTAAGCCTGCCGGCAAGCTGGAGGCATAGGATTGCCGACTTGAGTGTCGCCTAAACGGTGGCGCACCCCCTTGTGCCGAGCAACCCGGTCATACTGAAACTGCGTATTATCCCGATAAGTGGCCAAACTGTCCACTTCAGAGCCGGGTTTCCCACAGGAACGCGGGCATATCGGCCGCAACGCGCGCCGAAGCGCGCGGAACCTTGTCGTTCCTTTTATTCTACAAACCTTCGCTCTGTGCTTATTGCGGGCGAGACGCCCGCGATCCAATTACTCCAAACTAACTGCGGCATGCTGCGTTGTCAGGCTGCCTTTTTGTTTATCAGAACGAATCCGCGCTAATGCCGTAAGGGCTAAGTAGAGCGCCAACACCACCAATGCCGCCGCGGCTATCGCATTGATTAGTTCAATGTCGACGGTTCCTGTCCCGATTTTTGTGATTCTTAAGTTGCCAATCACGAGTGCGATCAGCGCCCAAAGCGTAATCACTAAAACAAAAATCATCGGCAGCAACGTGAAGGCGATACGTTGGCGGGCTTGATAGAGCCAGACCGTGATCGCCAAGAGTGTGAGCGCGGCCAACAACTGGTTTGACGCTCCGAACAAGGTCCAGAACTTTAGCCACGAATTAGGCGGGGCGGCGACGATGAAGTAGAAAGGACCTCCCATCGTCAACAACGTTCCCACGATTGCTCCAACTCGTCCACGCCAGCCAAATAATTCCTGCACGAGATAGCGACCGAGGCGCATCGATACGTCCAAAGTATCAAAGACGAAAGTTGAGAAGGCCATGGCCCCGAACGTGACCGCGAATGCGAGTTTGTCTTTTCCAATGATCAAGGTGAGGAACTGACCAATGCCGTTGCCATAGATTGTTCCGGGTGCCTTACCACGGAGCGCGTTCTGCGCAACGATCATGACAGTGACTAATGCGATCAGTGCTACAAAGCCTTCGGCGAGCATTGCGCCATAGCCTACCGAGCGAATGTGCGACTCCCGCTCGACTTGTTTTGAAGTGGTGCCGGAACACACCAGGCCATGAAACCCCGAGCAAGCACCGCATGCGATTGTCACAAAGAGGAACGGGAACAGAGTTCCAGTCATGCCGCCAACATTGAAGGCTTTGAAAGCGGGTTGCTGAATTTCATACCCGCCAAAGAAGACGCCGACGATTCCCAGGGCGAGCGCCGAATAGAGAATAAACCCTCCGAGATAGCCACGAGGTTGTAGCAATGCCCAAACCGGGATGATCGAGGCGACCCCACAGTAGATGATTATCAGTACGCCCCACGTTTTGTGGTCCAGGACGAACAGGTTTGAGGTCAACGTGCCGATCCATGAGAGGGCAAATGCGGCAGGAACGAAGATCAAGGTTACCAGCCAGAGCGGTGGATGCAGATAGCGTTGCACCAAACCAAGAACAACCGAGAGCAGTAAGTACAGAATGCTCGCAGCCGCGACTGCTCCGCCGGGATTGAAGCTAACCGCCGTCGCTTTCAACTCTTCTGAGCCGCCGACAAAGGTTCCGGCAGTGATGTCAGTGAAGGCAACGATTACATAGATAAGCGCGATCCAGATGAAACCCATCATCGCCCGGCCCGCGCCGCTTCCCAGGTGTTCGCGGACGATCTCGGCAATTGAAGTGGCGCCGTGACGCACTGACGCAGCGAGCGCGGCAAAGTCGTGCACTGCTCCGATCAGGACAACTCCCAATCCAATCCAGAGTAAACAGGGAAGCCAGCCAAAGGATTGGCAGGCGAGTATGGGTCCGGCGATCGGTCCGGCCGCCGCTATTGCTGAGAAATGTTGGCCGAAGAGATAGAAGGGTTTGGTGGGAACAAAATCGATGCCATCGTTAACGCGGCGCGCGGGGGTGAGGCGCCCGTCGTCAAGCTTGAACTGGCGTGCTACCCAGCGACCGTAAAAACGGTACCCTAGAGCGATCAGTAGCAGAAAACTCAGCGCCAATAAAGTAAGCGTCACGCTCTGGGCTCTCCGTTAGCTCGTTATCAAATCAGCCGCGCAAAGTTACTTGCTCGTAGCCGTGTGACCCGATCCGAAAAGTAAACCAGCTACTGCAAGCAGTGCGCCGATCCCGATGCTGGTGAACGCCACAATTGTGCGCTTGCCCTCCGCGACACCAGTCATCATTTTTTCGTAGAGTTCGGCAGTAGTTGAACTGTGAGGAATAATGAACAGACCGATGGCCAAAAGTAGAAAGCCGACGGCTGCAACCTTCAGGCCCAGCGGCGTTGGAAACGGCCTGCCGATGTTTTGTCCCACCGTACTGCGCACGTAACCGTAAGAGAGATAGATCGACATTCCCAGCATCAGCCAGCCGATGAAGCGCCACCAGGAAGCAGGCGGCAAGTAGTACATCAGGAAAATGCAGGAGATGGCGCCGAGCGACGGAATTAGCCACGTGCCAAACGGAACACGAAACGGTCGTACTCGTCCGGGATCCTTACGACGCAGGATGATAATTCCCACGCACACGAGGACAAACGCGAAGAGGGTGCCAATGTTTGTGAGGTCTACCATCTCATCGATGCTCATGACGGCCGCAAAGCCGCCGACGACAACGCCAGTCAGAATGGTAGTTACGTGCGGAGTCTTATATTTAGGGTGCACACTCGCGAACACGGGTGGCAGCAGTCCATCACGTGCCATTGAAAAGAAGATGCGGGGCTGACCCAGTTGGAACACGAGTAACACTGCTGTATGGGCCACGACGGAGCCAAAAGCGACGATGCCGCTAGCCCAGTTTGCATTTGGCGCAACGTGGTTGAGTGCCATCGTCAGAGGTTCTGCTTGCTCAGTGGCCAATCGTTGCACTAATTCGTTGTAGGGCATTATGCCAGTGAAGACCGCCGCCACGAGCACGTAGAAAAATGTGCAGATTACGAGCGACGCAATGATGCCGATGGGTAGGTCCCGTGAAGGATTTTTGGTTTCCTCCGCAACCGTCGAAACCGCGTCAAAGCCGATGTAGGCAAAAAAGACTAACGCTGCGCCGGTGAACGTTCCCTTCCAACCATTTGGTTGAAACGGCGCCCAGTTTTTCACCATGCCCCCAGGCGAGACGAAGTAAAGAGCCACGACGATGAAGAAGAGCAGCACGAGGATCTTAATGCAGACCATTACTGCATTGAATCCGGCTGACTCTTTGATACCCCATACGAGAACAACCGTAATTAACGCCACGATCCCCAGCGCCAGCACATTGAACACGATCGGTATGCCAAAGATGTGCGGTGCGCTTTCATAAAGGCCGGGAATCTTGGCGGCCGTGCGGTAGTCGGTAGCCAACCAGAGCGGGAAATTTATCCCGAGGTCGCTGAGCAGGGTGCGAAAGTAGTTGCCCCAACTAATCGCTACCGCGACATTTCCGACTGCATATTCGATGATTAAGTCCCAGCCGATGATCCAGGCGACGAGTTCACCGAGCGTGGCATAGGAATAGGTATAAGCAGATCCAGAGATCGGCACCATCGAAGCGAACTCGGCATAACAGAGCGCAGTGAAGGCGCAAACGATTGCCGTGATCACGAACGACAGCATCAGCGAAGGGCCGGCGCCAGGCCGTGCTGCATCGCCGGCGGCGGCGGTGCCAATGGTGGCGAAGATTCCGGCGCCGATGATGGCGCCAATACCGAGCAGCGTTACGTTGAAGGCGCCGAGAGTGCGCTTCAGTGCAAATTGCGGCCCGCCGATGCCCGCCAGAATATCGTCAAGACTTTTTGTGCGAAAGAGTCCTTTGAGCAAGGGTGTCGCCTCCTAAATCGAACGAGATAGGTCTTGCGCTTGCTAAAGCTCGGAGTGCTGGCGGAGTTTCGCATATTTGTGTCCAACGTCAAAAGGCCATTGCCAATTGCCGAGTGCCAATTGCCGATTGAGATTTTCTATTAGGGCTGTTGGAAATTGGGGCATTAGATTACAACTGGCATTTGACCTCAGTCGTTCGAATTGGCAATCGGCAATTGGCACTTGGCAATCGCAAAAGACTAGTTACCGGTCCAGCCTTCTTGTTAGACTTGCGTGCGCCCATGTTTCCGTTCCGCAACATCTTGTTTCCTACCGATTTCAAACCGCACACACGCGCGGCATTGAAATACGCCGCTGCATTTGCGCGCAACGGAGATGGACGGGTCGTGGTTCTGAGCGTGCAAAATGCGAAAGTGCCCGCCAACTTCCTGGCCCAAGCGGAGCCAATCGCCGAAAATGAAGACCGCTGGCTTTCCCAACTGCGGGATGACTTTCGCGATGTGCTTGCGGATCCGCTCTTCAAAGAGCTGGATGTCGAACCGGTGATTGTTGCCGGCGAGCCCGCCAGTGAGATCGCGCGCGTCGCGCAGGATTACGGCAGCAATCTCGTCACGATCGTGACGCACGGTCGCAAGGGACTGACGCGTGCGCTTTGGGGATCAACCGCGGAAGAGATTATCGCTGAGGCACCTTGTCCTGTCTTGACCATCCGGCCGCCGCAACATGACTTTGTCGAACACGATGCCAGTCGTTGTCAGTTACGTTTGAAGCGCATTTTGCTCGCGACCAATTTTCGTCCTTCCTCGAGTGCGGCAACGCATGTTGCCACTCAGCTTGCCAGCCAAACCGGCGCCGAGCTGCATGCGATTCACGTTATCGGTGATTACTTCGAACAGCTTTCCGTCCTGTTTCCCGAGGGCGGGCTCTCGGCGTTAAAGCGCTTGCGCATTTATGCGCAGGAGCGAATGGCGCAACTCGGGCGCGAAGATGGCGCGCGTGCGATTACGCATATCAGTGAAGGGCGTCCGTATGAGGAAGTGGTGCGGCTGGCGTCGACGCGAGAAGTTGATTTGATCGTGATTGGCACGAACGTTCATGCCTCAATCTTCGGCGGAACTCCGGTGCTTGGTTCCGAGATCGAGCGTGTGGTACGCAACGCACCATGTCCGGTGCTCTGTGTTCCGGCGAGTAAGGCGATGACACCGTTACCGGCGTTTGTGACGCAGCCGGTCTAAACCCGAAGTCCAAGGCCTCAGGTCTCAAGTCCGGCGACGCTTGAATGCGGCCGCTCCCATACTGTACCGAGTGATCCTGTGACCTGAAACCTGAGACTTAAAACCTGAGACTTGAGCCTTGAGACTCTGGATTACTGTTTCGAGTCGACTGGCAAACCAGCCTGTTTCCAACCGTCAAAACCACCTAGTAGCGCAACTGCGTTTTGGATTCCTTTTGTCTTCATGATGTCCACCGCACCGGCAGACGTGTGTTCGTTTGGTCAAGAACAGTAGGTAATGATTGTCTTGTCGCGTGGCAGCTCCCCACTGCGATCGGCAACCTCTGCAAACGGAATCAACTTGGCGCCGCGGATGTGGCCCTGATCAAATGCCGCCTGATTGCGGACATCGATGACCACCGCGTGGCCACTGGCGATCAAGTCTTGCGCTTCCTTTATATTAACGCGGCGCGCAGTGTCGGGTGGATTTGGCGCCGGATTAACCTTGTTCGCAACCGTCGCATTTGAATTGGGCGCGACTTTTGAAGCCGTTCGCTCGGTTGAATTACAAGCACCGAAGACGACCAGTGCCACTAGCGCGAGGATCAGGATTGCAACTGAATTAAGAATTCGCATGAATTACTCCAACGATCGGCAAAGAGGGTTGAACTTAAACCGCGTCTAATTTCTTATGGCTGGGATTTTTTGTCAATCAATCACATTGCCGATTGCCAATTGCCGATTGCCGATTGGCTTCTTTCGATACGTGCCAATTGGCAATCGCTCGGCCACCGGCTACCGCCTGGTGGTACAGACCTCACTTCGGCTCCGACGCCCATTGGCAATCGCTCGGCCACCGGCTATCCCGACGTGTCGGGATACTGACCTCACTTCGGCTCCGACGCCAATCGGCAATCGGCAATCCGCAATTGGCAATCCGGTACCCGTGTTATAGTCTGCTGCTTCATTACCTAATCAAACCCATGCTTGAGCCGCAGCAGATTAAGTGGGCCAAGGTCATCGACAACACCCGTTGCATCGGTTGTCATGCCTGCACGACTGCCTGCAAGTCTGAAAACATTGTTCCCGTCGGCGTCACGCGCACTTATGTAAAGCACGTTGACATCGGCATCTTTCCCCAGGCGCGCCGCGCGCACCAGGTGACGCGCTGCAATCAATGCGCGCATGCTCCTTGTGTCACTGCCTGCCCGACGACTGCCATGTTCAAGCGCGCCGACGGCATCGTCGATTTCGATAAGTCGATTTGTATTGGCTGCAAAGCGTGCATGGCCGCTTGTCCTTACGACGCTATCTTCATCAATCCGGAAGATCACTCGGCGGAAAAATGTAACTTCTGCGCGCACCGCATCGACATCGGGCTAGAACCAGCTTGCGTAGTCGTCTGTCCGACCCAGGCGATTTTGGTCGGCGATATGAACGACTCCACCTCGTATGTGGCGCAGATCGTAAACCGCGAATCCGTCAATGTGCGCCGCCCGGAAAAAGAGACACTCCCGAAACTCTTCTATAAAGGAGCGCATCAGGCGACGCTTGATCCCCTGGCCGCGCGCCGTCCTGACAACGGCCTGTTCATGTGGAGTGAACAACTGGAAGACAGCACGCATGTAGTTTCGGGAAATCCGAACTACAACAACTCCTCGGCAGCCGCGCTGCTCTCTTATGATGTGGCGCATTCGATTCCCTGGGACTGGAAGGTCAGTCTTTATACGTGGACTAAGGGAATTGCCGCCGGAGCCTATCTTGTTCCGTTGCTGCTCGTGTTGTTTGGTTACCTTCGTCCGGAGAGTGTGATTTGGGTTTGGGTCGCGCCGGTGCTCGCGGGCGTTTTCCTTGCGGTCACCGGCGGGTTGCTGCTTCTCGATCTGGAGCATCCGGAGCGGTTTTATCTCATCTTCACACGGCCCCAATGGCGCAGCTGGCTCGTGAAGGGCGCATTCATCATCGCTGCGTACACCATAGTTTTAGCGTTGCACTTCCTTACAAGTGTCTTCGGCAGAACGATCATCAGTCCAGACCCGACCCAAGTCTGGCAACCTTGGGCAATCTCGTTCCGTTACTGGTTGATGATTCCGGGATTACCCCTCGCAATCTTAACTGCGGTCTACACCGCATATCTGTTTGCACAAGCAAAGGCCCGAGACATGTGGCAAAACCCGCTGCTGCCGCCACATCTTTTGGTGCAAGCCTTACTCGTTGGTTCAGCCGCGCTACTGCCTTTTGTTGTTTGGTTCGAACTGGAGCTGAGACCCGGCACAGGAATCGCCACGCCACTGCTTCGGATTCTCGCCGTCACAAGTCTGCTGCATCTCTTAATGATCTGGGGCGAGGTTTCCCTAACGCATCCGACTGCCCACGCGCGAGTGGCCATTTGGGAAATGGTGCAAGGACGCTACAAGAGCGACTTTTGGTTGGGGCTAGTGCTTTCGATTATCGGCGGATTACTGCCGTTGCTGGCCGTGCTTGGTGTTGTGGGCACGGCCCTCGGAGTTGGGGGCGCCCCAATGGCCTTAATCGGATTGATGCTTTACGAGAACGCGTATGTGCAGGCGGGACAGTCGGTACCGCTGGCGTAGCAATTCGGACGAATGATTGTGAGCTTGGATTCTTTTATCGATTTCTCTGGCGAAGACTAGCGCGTGTCCTTGACGTTATCTTGTTTTGAGAGCATTAGAATCAACTCTGTTAGGAGCTGAAGTTACCTCATGAGTATTCGAACTGAAGCAACAATCGACGACCTCTACCGCGTTCCTGAAAACGGGAAAGCGGAACTCGTCAACGGAGAACTGGTACTTATGTCCCCCACCGGAGGAGTACCCGGCCGTGCTGCCGGCGAGATCTACGTTAGTTTGCATGACTATGAAAAACGAATAGGTGGCGGTTACGCCTTTCCCGACAATGTGGGTTTCATAGTCAACCTGCCCAATAGACGTTCTTTCAGTCCTGACGCTGCTTTTTACAAAGGTGAATTGCGCGGCGGGCTGTTTCTCGAAGGAGCGCCAATCTTTGCAGTAGAAGTCAGAAGTACTGACGACTATGGACCAAAAGCTGAAGAGCGCATGACGCTGAAACGCGCCGACTACTTTGCCGCTGGTACGTTAGTGGTTTGGGATGTTGATGTGCTGCGCGAAAAACTCGTACGCGTCTATCGCGCGA
>JBAPXA010000445.1:0-11924 GCA_049283975.1 Pyrinomonadaceae bacterium
CGCGGCCACATAACGGCGGCCGGAATGTCGCGAGTCGTCCTCAATGGCGCAGCGCGTCTCGTTGGTAAACTTGCAGAAGTTAACTTTGAAAGCATGCGAGGACGTGCCCAGCATGTAGATATTTGCACCCGCGCAAAAGATACGCGGCTTCAAGCTGGTGATAACGACGACGCGCACTTCCGGATGCTCAAAGCGGATGCGCTGCACTGCGTCTGCCAATTCGATGTCGACGCCGAGGTCGTAAGAATTAAGTTTGAGTTTGTAGCCTTCCACGAGTGTCGCATCTTCCTGAACATCCATGGAAAGGTGAGCGACCGCGCCTGCAATGGCTAATTTCCAGTGGCGGTATTGGTCAGGCGCTGTTTGAAAGTTGATCATCCGTACCTCGGTAACGTCGGGGCCACTTAGCCTGGCTTTCCGAAAACTATTTCCAGAAAAAATGCCGGTTCGAACGTTCGTTCGGGAAAGCCCGATATTAGCGTCTGACTTTTGCTTCGGTCAAGCGGGCGACGCACCTGTCACCCAACAACTGACTGACAAGTGGTACTCGAAAACGAGCAACGCGATGCGGTAATGTGGTTCCTGACCCTTGCTTGACAGTCTCGCATTTCGGCGCGTAGGGTTGTCAGCCTTTGGTGGTCCTGGCATTGCGCGGCTCTCTAGCGTCTCGTTGCTGGAGGCGAATCTGTTCTGGTGAACGGCGCGGTCTTCAAAACCGTCAGTGAGACTGTGAGAGCAGGCTCAGGTAGGTTCGATTCCTACACGCCTCCGCCAGAAATGCAGTAGGCAGGAGCCAGTAGGCAGTAGGCTTGATTTGGTTTCGTTTCTGACGTCCTCACCAAATCGCAAATCAGTATTGCGAAATCAGAAATGATTAGACATTGGGTAGCGCTCAACATGACCCCCGGCATCGGACCTCGCGCCGCTGCCAAGCTCCTGGAACGCTTTGGATCCGCCGAAGCCGTTTACAGTGCCACCAGAGCTGAGCTTGAGAAATTGCGACTGCTGCCTGAAGCAGTGGAGAGCATCATCGCTCGCGACTTGTTTACCCGAGCGGAAGCCGAGATTGAAAGCGTTCGTCGTCTCGGCGCTGATCTTTTGATTCTTGATGATGGCGTTTATCCCGCACTGCTGCGCGAGATTTACGATCCGCCGATCACGATCTACGTCAAAGGCGATTGGGAAGCCTGTCTCGACCAGCCTTGCGTGGCGGTGGTTGGTTCGCGGCGCTGCTCGACTTACGGGCAGAACGCGGCGCTCATGTTGGCGCGCGACCTGGCGCAACGGGGCGTGACGGTGGTTTCGGGTTTTGCCCGCGGCATCGACGCGGCCGCTCATCGTGGCGCGCTTGAAGGCGGGGGTCGCACGGTGGCTGTGCTGGGCACGGGAATGGGCGAGTATTACCCGCGAGATCACAAGCGACTTGCTGACGAGATTATTGATCGTGGTGGAGCGATAGTTACGCAGTTCCCACTCGGCACGCCGCCGGTCGCGGAAAACTTTCCTTACCGCAACCGCATCATTAGTGGCTTGAGTTTGGGCGTGTTAGTGGTGGAAGCGGCGGAAAACTCCGGATCTTTGATAACCGCGCGTCTTGCGATTGAGCAAAATCGCGAAGTATTCGCCGTACCCGGCAACATCACTTCGCGAAATTCCTTTGGCACGAACTACCTGATTAAAGGGGCCGGAGCGAAGCTCGTGCAACAGTGGCAGGACATTGCGGCGGAGTTGCCGCCGCAGATCGCAGCCAGATTGTTGCCTCCTCCTTTTGGTGATAAGAAAAAGGAGAAATCGCTGGCAGACCAGTTGACCCTTGTGCCGCGCGGCCTTTCAGGATCGGAAACTTTGGTGTTAAAGCTATTAACGGCGGACGTGCCGGCACATATCGATGCGCTGCTTGAGAGAAGTAAGTTATCAATTTCAGATTTGACCGCTGCGTTGCTGGCGCTCGAGGTGCGCGAACTGATTCGTGCCCTCCCGGGTCGTTGCTTTGTGAGAAAAATGTAAGGCATTGCCGATTGCCAATTAAAGAGCATCGGAGATCAATCGAGAGCAACGGTTAACAGAGGCGGCAAACGCTGAAAACAAATCGGCAGTCGCCAATATTTATCGATTGGCAATTGGAAATATCTTAGCTATGGCAAAAAACTTGGTCATCGTTGAATCGCCTGCCAAGGCAAAGACGATTAATAAATATCTCGGCAAGGACTATCTGGTTAAGGCCTCGATAGGCCATATCAAGGATCTGCCCTCTAAGGGCCTCGGCGTCGATGTCGAGGACGACTTCAAACCTACTTATGAAGTGATTCCGGATTCTCGCAAACGAAACAACAAACGAATTGTTGCTGAGCTGAAGAAAGCGGCTAAAGAAGCCGACGCTGTTTATCTGGCAGCTGACCCTGATCGCGAAGGCGAGGCCATTTGCCAGCATCTGGCAGAAGAGATCGTTCCCAAGCGTCCCGCAAAACCCACTTATCGCGTGATGTTCAATGAGATCACCAAACGCGCGGTGAATGAGGCGTTTGAGCACCCGAAACAGATTGATCAAAATCTAGTCGATTCTCAGCAGGCACGTCGCGTTCTGGATCGTTTGGTTGGTTACAAGGTCTCACCGCTGCTTTGTCGCACCGTGGGAGGAAAGCTCAGCGCTGGCCGCGTCCAGTCAGTAGCACTGCGCATGGTGGTCGAGCGTGAACGGGAAATCGAAAACTTCATTAAGACTGAGTATTGGACGATCTTCGCGAATCTTGGCGCAAAATTGGCACCAGCCTTTGACGCGCGTCTTTTTAAAGTCGGCGAGCAAACCGTAAAGACGAGCGGGTTCGATCAGGACATCAAGAAGAACGAAATCCTGATCAACGACGAGGCCCGGGCAACCGAAATTGTCGCCGAAGCTGAACAGCAGCCCTTCGTCGTCAGCGAAGTTACGAAGAAGGAGCGCAAACGGAATCCGGTTCCGCCTTTCATCACGTCCAAGTTACAGCAGGAGGCCGCACGTAAACTTGGATTTGCCGTAAAGCGAACGATGATGATTGCCCAGAAGCTCTACGAAGGTATTGAAATCGGTGCGGAAGGTTCAGTCGGGTTGATTACGTATATGCGTACTGACTCAACTCGAGTTTCTGATGCGGCTTTGGGTGAGTTAAGAGACTTCATTGGCAAACAGTATGGCGCTCCCTACTTACCAGAGAAGCCGATTCACTATCGCTCGAAGAAGGATGCGCAAGACGCCCACGAGGCGATTCGGCCCACAGATGTGGCTCGCACTCCCGACTCACTCGCCAGCTTCTTAAACAACGATGAGCTGCGACTCTACCGTCTGATCTGGCAACGTACCGTCGCTTCGCAGATGACGCCAGCCGTATTTGATCAGACCACAATCGATATCGGAGCTGGTCGTTTCCTGTTCCGCGCCACCGGGTCGGTGCAGAAGTTTGATGGCTTTCTGAAAATTTATCAGGAAGGCCGCGATGAAAAGACTGAGGAAGACGAAGAGGCCGAGCGTACCCTGCCTCCGGTCGAGAAGGGTGAGAAGCTCGCGCTTAACAAGGTAACCCCGGAACAACATTTTACTGACCCGCCGCCGCGCTTCACTGAAGCGACTCTGGTGAAGGCCCTCGAAGAAAAGGGAATCGGCCGACCGTCAACGTACGCAGCAATCATGACGACAATCCTGGCGCGTGAATACGTTGAGAAACTGGAAGGACGTTTCCATCCCACAGATTTGGGAAAGACCGTGAACGACCTCCTGATCCAGGGCGGGTTCGCCGACCTTTTTAATGAGACCTACACCGCGCGAATGGAAGAAGAGCTGGACAGCGTTGAAGAAGGCAAACTCAAATGGACAGACGCGCTGCATGATTTCTACGGCAAGTTTTCCAGCGACCTGGTTAAGTTCACCAAATATACAAAAGACATCAAAGACGTTGAGACACCGACCGAGGAGGTTTGTCTCAAATGTGAAACCAAGGGGATGGTGCTGAAGTGGGGCCGCTTTGGAAAGTATCTCAAGTGCTTGAACTGTGGTGCTTCGCGTGATGCGGAACCGAAAGCCGGCTCCAACGGCGGCGCTCAGGGCGGTGAAGCGGCGACCGGGAGCGAGGAAGCTGTCGAACCGGATGTCTGCGAGCTCTGCGGCAAGCCCATGCAACTGAAGCGGGGAAGATTCGGTCCCTTTCTCGGTTGCACCGGATATCCCGATTGCAAAAACATCAGGAAGATTTCCAAGGGTGGTGCGGTGGCGCCAGCGCCCGTACTGCTTGACGAAAAATGTCCCGTCGATGACGCGCAACTGGTGAGACGCGTCGGTCGTTTTGGTGAGTTTGTCTCGTGCTCAAATTATCCTAAGTGCAAGTACATCAAGCAGGAAACCACGGGAGTCTCGTGTCCGCGTCCGGGTTGCGGCGGCGAAATCGTGGTTAAGAAGTCCAAACGTGGCAAGGCCTTCTACGGGTGCTCGCAGTATCCTAATTGCGATGCGGTGTATTGGAACAAGCCCGTCCTGGAGCCTTGTCCAAACTGTGATGCCCCCTTCTTGCTCGAGAAGACGACCAAGAAGCAAGGTACATTTCGTTACTGCGCCAACGAAGAGTGTGGCTACAGTTCAAATGATTCCGCACCCGCGCTTCCCTCGCCGGCCGCGCCAAAAGCAAAACGCCCCGCAGCACGCTGACGTTTGCCGCTAAATAGAGTTTCAGTTCATAATTGTCCGCACCGTCCCGTTGCTAATACTACCCAGCCAGGAGATTTAATTATGTTAAGACGTTACGCCGCTGTGGTTCTGCTTTCGATCCTAGCGCTTTCGCCTAACGCCGTGTTCGCACAACAGCCGGCGCAGAGCGCTCCCGCAGCCAGCACCACCCCAAGCAATGATCCTATCGATCGCATCAAGGACGAGGGAATGAATCGCTCCCAGGTGATGAAGACCCTGAGTTATCTGACCGACGTCATCGGACCGCGACTAACAGCTTCGCCCAACATGAAACGCGCGAACGAGTGGACGCGCGATGAGCTTACGAAGTGGGGACTACAGAATGGCCACCTGGAACCCTGGGGACCTTTTGGCCGTGGTTGGTCGCTGAAACGATTTTCGGCACAGGTAACTGAGCCACAGAGCATTCCGCTAATTGCTTATCCCAAAGCCTGGTCGCCGGGAACCAACGGAGTGATTACCGCGGATGTTGTGTACTTGAACGCTAAAGATGATGCCGGGCTTGAGCAGTTCAAGGGCAAGCTAAAGGGCGCCATTGTTTTGACTGCCCCAATGCGTGAAGTGAAAGCGCGCTTCGAGGCGATGGGTACGCGTCGCGACGAGAAAGATCTCTTAAATCTTGCCGATGCTCCCGAGCCGCGCGGTGTCCAGCGACGAAACTTCCAGATGTCGCCTGAGCAGCGGGCGGCAATGTTGTTCGGCGTCAAGAAGTATCAGTTTCTTCTGGACGAGGGTGCGGCATTGGCAATCGATCCCAGCCGCATCGGCGACGGCGGCACGATCTTCGTGCAGTCTGCGACCGTGCCGCAACCAGTTCCCACAGAACCGTTTGGCCCAAACTCGCGCGGAATTCCTCCTTATGACAAAAGCGCGCCCAAGCTTACACCGCAACTCGTGATGGCGGTCGAGCATTACAATCGTCTCGCGCGCATGATCGAAGCGGGTGAGAAAGTTAAGATGTCCGTCGAGCTCGCAGTCGAATTCCAGGATGCGGATCTGATGGGCTACAACACAGTCGCGGAAATTCCCGGAACTGATCTGAAAGATGAGATCGTGATGTTAGGTGGACATATGGATTCCTGGCACTCAGGGACGGGCGCCACCGATAACGGCGCCGGTGTTTCCGTGGGCATGGAAGCCATGCGCATTATCCAAGCGCTGGGACTAAAGCCGCGCCGCACGATTCGCATTGCCTTGTGGAGCGGAGAGGAGCAGGGCCTACTAGGTTCGCGTGCTTACGTCGCCGAGCACTTTGGCAAGCTGGAGGTACCCGCGGCGCCGGCGGGCGCCGGCAACGGCAATGGTAACGGCGGCGCCAGCAGCGCACCCGCGACACCGGTCCTCGTGACAAAGCCCGAGTACGAAAAACTCAGTTCTTATTTCAATCTCGACAATGGGACAGGAAAGATTCGTGGCGTTTACTTGCAGGGCAACGAAGCTGTCCGGCCTCTCTTTCGCCAGTGGCTGATGGCATTTCGTGATCGGCCGGAAGATAAGACCAGTTGGGGAGCGTCCACGCTCTCCATCTCCAACACAGGCGGAACTGACCACTTGGCTTTTGATGCCATCGGTCTTCCCGGGTTCCAGTTCATTCAGGACGAAATCGAGTACGACACGCGCACCCACCATTCGAACCAGGATGTTTTCGATCGCATTCAAGGCGACGACATGAAACAAGCGGCGACAATCATGGCCGCCTTTGTGTACAACGCTGCGATGCTCGATCAGAAACTGCCACGCAAGCCAATGCCGGGAAGATAGGTGTGGCGCAGCAGCAAGGAACAAAGGCGAGGGGGTATTACCCTCGCCTTATCTTTTTGACGCTACGTGTTTTCGCCTGGCCTTCCAATGTTTCGTCTCTGACTACGGTGCCTAAATGAAACTTTTGCTCACCAGTCACAGTATTAACCCCGCGCACGTTCGCATAAAGCAATCGTCAGATTCGCACAAAAAGTGGGAATGTACTGTCGGCCCGTCCCGTTAGGGACGAAATGTTTATAGTACCAAGCCGAAATCTAAATAGTGTCCAGCTCCGTTAGGAGCGAAATGTTAGATATTGCGCCCCTAAAGGGGCTCCTTATCTCTATTCAATCTGATTCCATAAACATTGCGCGCCTACGGCGTGGACCTTTTGTGCAAAGCCGATCGTCAGCCACGCCTTTCAATTCATGGAGAAATTTATGAACTACCGACGTTATGCGGCAGCCATGCTGCTGCTGGTCTCCCTGCTTGCGCCCAGCGCAAGTTTTGCGCGACGCTCTATCCCCGCTTCGTCGACGGCTCCGACCGTTAGCAAAACTCAACCGGCTCCCCAGCAACAACAACAACCCGCTCCGACGCCGGATCCGAATGATCCAATCGAAAAGATCAAAGACGAGGGCCTGAATCGTTCCCAGGTGATGGCGACGCTCAGTTACCTGTCGGATGTTATCGGTCCGCGGCTGACGGCTTCGCCGAACATGAAACGCGCCAACGAATGGACGCGTGACCAGTTAACGAAGTGGGGCTTGCAGAATGCTCACCTGGAATCGTGGGGTCCTTTTGGTCGCGGTTGGGAGTTGAAGGAATTCGCTGCCCAGGTAATCGCCCCTCAGGCAATTCCCCTGATCGCTTTTCCCAAAGCCTGGTCGCCGGGAGTAAACATCGCGAGCGGTGACGTGGTTTACGTCGACGCCAAAGATGAGGCTGACCTGCAACGCTTCAAAGGCAACTTGCGTGGCAAGATCATTTTGACGAGCGTGATGCGTAGCGTGCCAGCGCACTTTGAAGCGCCCGGAAAGAGACTGACAGAGAAACAACTCTTAGGACTTGCGGACGCGCCTGCTCCGGGAGCGAACGCCGGCGGTAACAATTTCATGCAGAGTCCACAGTTTGCCGCTTTCATGCAGAGTCAGATCTTTGCAGCCAAGAAATTGAAGTTCTTTACTGAGGAAGGTGCTGCGCTTTTGGTTGACTCCGGCGCCGGCGACGGCGGCACGCTTTTCGTTTCGGCGGCGAGTGTGCCGCAGGAAATGGATCAATCGTCGCCGATGGCGATGCTGCGCAGCATGTTCATGGGTAAGGTTAATTCCTACGATAAGAAGCCACCCACGATTGTGCCGCAGATAGTCTTGGCCGTTGAACATTACAATCGTATCGCCCGCATGATTCAGGCTGGAGAGAAAGTGCGGATGAAGATCAATTTCGCGGCGCAGTTCGACGACAAAGACTTGATGGGCTACAACACAGTTGCCGAAATCCCCGGCAGCGACAAGAGTGACGAAGTCGTTATGCTGGGGGGACACATGGATTCCTGGCACGGAGGAACTGGCGCGACTGACAATGGTGCCGGCGTCGCTGCGGCAATGGAAGCCGTGCGCATCCTGCAAGCTTTGAATCTCAAGCCTCGACGTACCATCCGGATTGGTCTGTGGAGCGGAGAAGAGCAGGGATTGTTTGGGTCGCAGGCTTATGTCGCCCAACACTTCGGCAAGGCAAATGAATCCCAAGCTGCCAGCTTCGCTCGTATGGTTCAGGGTGGTGGCGAGGCGGCCGAAATTACGCGCGGGGCCGAATACGACAAGCTCTCAGCCTATTTCAACCTCGATAATGGCACGGGCAAGATTCGCGGTGTCTACCTGCAAGGTAACGAAGCGGTCCGCGGGCTGTTCCGGCAATGGCTGGCCCCGTTTCGCGATCAGGGCGCGCAAACGCTTTCTATCTCCAACACTGGTGGCACGGACCATCTCTCCTTTGACGCCATCGGCTTACCAGGATTTCAATTCATCCAGGATCAAGTTGAATACGACACGCGGACGCACCATTCGAATCAGGACGTCTTTGATCGGATTCAAGCTGATGACATGAAACAAGCGGCGACGATCATGGCAGCGTTTGTTTACAACACCGCCATGCGTGAGGAAAAACTGCCGCGCAAAGCTCTCAAGTAAACGGCCGGAGCGAGTGTTTGAGGCAGGGATCGGTTGGCATTGCCAATTTCCAATTGCCGATTTTTCGTTTGATCGTTCGGCTAATGGCTAATTGGCAATGGCCAATCAGCAATCTATTTCGCTCCCACGACAAACTTTAGCCAGTATTCTTTAAGCTTATCCCGCTTCGCTTTCCGATAAGGAAAATAATCGCGAACCATGCCTTCATCGGGTCGCGCAAAGAAAAGGTAAGCCTCGAGCGCACCTGCTTCTTCGAGCTTAAGCAGATTCTCGAGGGATGATGTCAGCTTCGTGGCACTTTTTTCTTTCTTTTGCACTCGCACTGATTCCAGCACCCCACGTAATGCCTCCACTTCTTCCGCGATACTGTGCCGGTAAGCCGTCTCGCTCGGATATGCCTTAGTAAACTTTTCACTGCGCTGGCCTTCTTTATTGTCCATCCAGCCCGCGCGCATGATTCCGTACATCATCCAGGCGGCGGAGCCATCGTCGTCACGTTTGAATAGCGACGGGTCAAGCGTGATGTTTACCTCGCCAGATTTTTTTGAAGTCAGGTTGGTTGGGATTTCTATTTTTGGGTGCTGCAGCGAGACTTGATGCCGCTCGCCCCACTGCGACAAACCTACATAGGCCCGATTACCGCTGTAAGGCTCGGCGATGATTGCCTCGATGAACCGATCGCGTGCTTCCTCCGTTTTGCCTTCTTCATCCAGGGAGTCGCCCCAGTAACGATAAGCGGTCTCGCGATCCGGGTCGATCGCAACCGCTTTTGCAAACCAAATTCCCGCTTGCTCAAAGTGCTGCTTGCGAAAGCCAGCTTCTTTGGAAGCGTGGGCCAAGCGGAATTCCATGTCCCCTGCGTAGAGAGCGGCCTCGTAAAGCTTCGGGTCTAATTCGAGAGCGCGCTTATAGGCGACGAGCGCTTTTTCTATTTCGCCACGGACGAAGGCCTCCTCGCCTTTCCTAATCTCGGCTTCGGCAGCTTTCTTGTCGGAGAAGGGAACAGCCGAAGCCGCGGGTAAATCCTCTCGCCCGAGCGACTCGAGCGTGATGCGTGTCAAATTGCTGTTGTCCCCCTTCGCTTGCGCCTGCAACAGAATCTTGCGAGCTCGTTCCCAATGCTGTTTGCGTACTGCCGGATCCGTGGCGGTGGTCCCCAGGGCATAGAGTACGAAACCAAGTCGTGACGCGACTGCTACGTCGTCGGGATAAGCCAGAGCCGCTTTTTCGAGCAGGGGCAACGCCGCGACAAAGTTGTTCGCTTCGAACAGCTCCATTGCCTTTGCGCGAATCTGCTCCTGGCTTTGGGCAGTAACTGTCCCCTGCGACAAACAGACGAAGGCGACGAGCAGACTTGCCGCTAACAACTTAAGGGATAGGTTGTGGTGGTGCATAAATTAAGGGGTGGGCTGCTGGCTTAGAGTGAATAGGGCAGCGCAAGTCTAGGGTTCGCTGCAAGGAGGTGTCAATGCAAATTCTGGAAGCAAAAAGGCGAGTCCGGAGACTCGCCTCATCTAGTCGCGCTAAGGAGTAGCGCAACTCGCCGCTATGTAATTCCACTCCCCTGGATTGCTTTCCCTTGCTAGCTCGGGTTGCGTTCGAGCTCAGGCTCGTAAGCGTAGCCTGCATCGCGTTCAGAACGCATACTGGCAGCCATTTCCCTGGGCTTGTCTCGCAGCAGGTCTGCGCCAATCCACTCCTTAACCTTTCGCAACAACGCCGGAAGCACAACTTCCTGAGCAGTAGTCGAGAGCTCATCAACCAGACGATCTCCCAATGTTCCCACTTCCTGCTGTAAGCGATCAAAGGCACGGGTTTCCTTGATCCGACTTACCAGTCCGGGTCCTTTGTCGTGACCATTGGCTTCCGCGGCACGTGACGCCAGGGATGCGGCTAAGGGTTCACCGATGGGTTCGCCGATCTGCTCTGACGCATAGGGACGCTCTGGTTGGAAGTAAATTTCGTCCTTGCCGCGATCCTTGATCGTGCCGGCAACGCAATAACCGACGCAGAATCCGACTCCCGCCGCGCCCAAGCTCCAGGCTACCGGTCGAGCACGGAAATGCTCTTTCCAATCAAGGGCATCTTTTACGTTCTCGTATTGTTGCGTGACATTGTCTTTAATTTCGGTCACGGTTTGAGAAATAGAATCTCTTGCTTCGTCCATACGCGCTTGGAGGGCTTCTTTGGAAAGCTCCTCGTCGTCGCGATCGTATGCACGCGCTAATCCTAAAGTTCGTTCTTCAGCCATTGCTTATCCTTTCTCAGTTCCTCCACAGTCCTGTTTGGTACCAGGCCTTGTTTCGCCAGACGGCTCTTCGTGGCCAGCACTACTATTCCGCCGATAACCAGGTAGAAGAGTCCAGTCAGCACGAAACCCAAAGCGTAACGTGCTGGCTGACTCAAACTGGTGGCGGAGAAGAAAGTGGAGACACCGAAAGCTACTGCTACATTAAGTAGAGCAAAGCCCACCGCCGCTACGACGCCGCCCATTCCCAACGTAATGGCGCCTTTGGCGTAGACATTTGCCTCTTCTCTCAGCTCCACCTTCAGCAGGCTCAACTTTGTGTCGAAGAGCTGCATTACGTCGTCGCCCAGGCGTCCGACCAGAGACGGTAAGCTCTCAGTCTCGGCAGGTGTAGACGAATCGCACGGAGCTATCGCTGTTTTTGGAGTAGCCATTGATTAGCCTCCTTCCTTTAGATTCGGGTTCAACTACGACCGGCGACCTCCGCGGAGAATCAGGCCGAGCAGCAAACCCGCGGCAGCCGAAATCAAGATTGCCTGACCAGGGTTTTTGCGTGCGTAGTCTCTTGCGTTCTCGGCAACTTCAGCGAGATCCGCATTCTGTAGTTCCTTGAGTTTGTCGCCGACGACGGACACCTTGTCGGTCACGTAATCCTTGGCTTGAGTAGCCGCTTCGGAAATCTTCTGACCATAGTCCTGAGCGGTTTGGGAAAGAGCCGTTGCGGTTCCCGCGCTTGTGCCGGTGCCGGTACCCGTGCCCGCACCAGTTCTGGTGCCGGTGCCGGTGGTGGTGTTGGAGCCGGTGCCGGGGGTATTAAGGCCTTCTGACATTCTATTTTCTGACATTTGTTGTTTCTCCTTTTCAAAGCGTGGCGAACTCAAAATTCTTAAACGTAGGCGCACTCAGTTCGCAAAGTGTCGTTAATCAACGAGCAAGCGATGTGCCGACAGCAATAGGTTTCAAAAGTGAGCAAATCGCTCTGCCGAGTGGGCAATCCGCCCCACTGTTGTTGTGAAAAAGTACGAGCAGCTAGATC
>JBAPXA010000446.1:0-8663 GCA_049283975.1 Pyrinomonadaceae bacterium
TGGCATTTCGTTGCTTCTGATAACGGTTGCCTTATTGGCCTGTTACATCCCGGCACGACGTGCAACGAAAGTAGATCCGTTGGTGGCGCTGAGATACGAATGAAAAAGGAAATACGAACTTCGTACTTTGTTCTTTGAGCTTTGTTTTGATGTTCAGCGACGACGTTTTTAAGTGACCTGTTGAGCGAGGATCCAAAGCACGAAGCTCAACACACAAAGAACTAAGTTCAAAGCACCAAGTTCAGAAACGATCAACCAGGCAACAACCTGAATTCCGAATAACATCATGGACACATTCTTCCGCGACCTTCGTTACGCTTCCCGACTCCTTCTGAAGAGCCCGGGCTTTACCGCTGTTGCGGTTCTTTCGATTGCGCTTGGCATCGGTGCGAACACGACAGTCTTCAGCGTTATCAACGCTGTCTTGTTGAAATCGCTGCCCTATAAAGATCCGGACAGCCTTGTTCTCCTTTGGGGAAATACCAATTCGGCAGAAAGCCTCAAAGGTCGCAACCAGGTTTCAGCCACGGACGCAGCTGATTATCGTTCGCAGTCAAGTGTCTTCGAAGAAGTCGCAACTTTCGCCGGCTGGTTTCCAATCATGTCCGGCGAAACGGAGGCAGAACGAATTCCTGCAATCCAGGTAGGCGATGGTTTCTTCAAGGTGATGAAAGGCACGCCCCTCCTGGGACGGGTTTTCACTTCCGAAGAACAAGAGGATGGAAAAGACTTTGTGATTGTCTTAGGTCACGCGCTTTGGCAGCGCCGCTTTGCCGGTGATCCCAACATCGTGGGCAAATCGATCTTGCTAAACGGCCGTCCCTATAACGTCGTCGGTGTCATGGGACCTGACTTTCGTCCGTTGCCCTCAGCGTTGGTTGCACCAGAGGGACAATTCTATCGGCCCGTCGCTGAGAAGTACGACGATGCAGCTCGCGACGAACGGCACCTGCGAGCAATTGGTCGACTTAGACCAGGCGCAACCATTGCCCAGGCGCAGAGTGACGTGAACGTTATCGCTCAGCGACTCGAGCAGCAACATCCGCAAAGCAATAGAAACCAGGGCATCCACATGGTCTCGATCACGGATGAACTCGTCGGTGAAATACGGCCGACGTTGTGGATGATATTTGGAGCAGTCGTTTTGGTTTTGCTGGTTGCCTGCGCGAACGTTGCCAACCTCTTGCTCGCTCGTTCTTCAGTTCGACACAAAGAGATAACGATTCGCTCGGCCATCGGCGCTGCGCGAGGTCAATTAGTCCGCCAATTGTTGACCGAAAGCCTGCTGCTTTCGATCGTTGGTGGCCTCCTCGGCCTTGGGATCGCATTCTGGGGAACGAGTCTCGTTTCTTCCGTTGGCTCGCAAATCAATCCCATGCTCAATCAGATACAACTGGACACCCGAGTCTTGTTGTTCACCCTGGGCATATCGCTAGTTACCGGACTGATATTTGGCCTTGCGCCCGCCTTACAAGTCTCGAAACCGAACCTCACTGAATCGCTCAAGGAGGGTGGACGCGGTTCCGGTGCTGCTGGAAGCCGCAATCGCTTGCGCAGCGCTTTGGTAGTTTCAGAAATTGCGATGACTCTGGTGTTGCTGGTTTGCGCAGGGTTGTTGATCCGCACCGTCATGCGCTTGAGAGGCGTGGACACAGGTTTCAATGCCCAAAACATCCTCGCAATGAATATCGGAATTCCGGCGATCAAGTATCCCAAACCCGAAAATCAAATTGCGTTCTTCAAAGAAACCACCGAACGCATTGCGAGCTTGCCCGGAGTTAAGGCAGCCGGCATCACGAGCGTCCTCCCGCTAAGTGACAACTTCGACGGCAGGGGATTGGTGGTGGAAGACCAGCCACGACCGCGCGGCGAAGAGATCACAGTCGATCTGTATGTCACCACGCCCGGTTATCTCCAGGCGATGGACATCTCTCGTTTGAATGGACGCGTTCTTGCTGATCAGGACACCGCTGAGTCAGCCAAGGTTGCTTTGATCAACCAGACAATGGCGAATCAGCTTTGGCCCAACCAGGACCCACTAGGCAAGCGCATAAGATTTACCGGTAGTGCGACTGATCCCGGACCGTGGCGCACAGTTGTCGGCGTTGTTGGCGATGTGTCGCAGTACGGACTCGATCAAAAGCCGCCAATGCAAATCTATCTGCCTCACTCACAGTTTCCCACTTCCTTCAACACCATCGTGGTGAAGACCGAAAAGGATCCGGCAGCGATGACGAATGCAGTTCGACGCGAGATTTTGGCAGTCGACAAAGATCAGGCTGTGTTCAATGTGACAACGCTCGAGGAGCTGCTTGGTGAATCAATCGCAAAACGGAAGTTCTTCATGCTCCTGCTGATGATCTTTGCCGCCCTCGCGCTAACGCTGGCGTCAGTCGGAATCTACGGAGTCATGTCCTACGTCGCTTCGCAACGCACGCATGAAATCGGAATTCGCATGGCGCTCGGAGCTCAGGGGAAAGATGTGCTGAAACTGATCATTGGAAACGGGATGTCGCTAGCGCTGATCGGCGTGGTTCTCGGCCTTGTTGGAGCGTTTGCTTTGACGCGGGTGATGGCTGGGATTTTGTTCGGAGTGACGACAACGGACGCATTGACGTACATCAGCGTCTCGTCCGGATTGATCGCCGTAGCGTTGCTCGCTTGTTACGTGCCGGCGCGGCGCGCGACAAAGATCGAGCCGTTGGTTGCCCTGCGATATGAATAGGACGGTTGTTGGTCTTTGGTTTCTGGTCGGTTCTTTTGATGAGCTTTGTACTTTGTGCTTTGAACTTTGTTCTGCTGTTCAACGACGAGTTTCCTACTTGGAAGTAAAGCTTGGGCAAGAGAAATTCAAAGTACTAAGTTCAAAGTACTAAGTGCAAAAACGGTCAAGACCAAGACTGAAGGTCAAACAGGAAAGGAATGCAGTGAAAACCTTTTGGCAAGACATTCGCTTCGGCGGTCGCATGCTGCGAAAGAATCCCGGATTCACGATCGTGGCGGTTCTTTCTCTTGCGCTTGGTATCGGCGCGAACGCCGCAATCTTTCAATTACTTAATGCCGTTCGCTTGCGAAATTTGCCAGTAAGAGCGCCTCAGGAATTGGTCGAAATCCGTATTTCCGACATGACCGGCGCCCGCGGAAGTTTCAGCTCAAGATACAACGCCGTCACCAATCCAATTTGGGAACAAATTCGAGATCGCCAGCAATCATTCTCCGGTGTGTTCGCCTGGGGCCAGCAAACATTCAACCTCGCCCAGGGCGGCGAGGTGCGTCCCGCCAAAGCATTGTGGGTAAGCGGTGAGTTCTTTAACACGTTAGGAGTTACGCCGGTCGCCGGTCGACTCTTCAACTCCGCTGACGACGCCAGAGGTTGCAGCTCGCCTGGTGTCGTAATTAGTCATCCCTTTTGGCAACGCGAATATGGCGGCGACCCCAACGTCATTGGGCGAAAATTGACGCTCGCTAACTTCCCTTTCGAGATCATCGGAGTAACTCCCCCGAGTTTCTTTGGAATGGAAGTAGGGCAATCGTTCGATCTAGCCCTGCCGATCTGCTCTGAAGCGCTGATAGCGGGCAAGAATAACCGGCTCGACTCCGCGACTAATTGGTGGTTGATGGTCACTGGTCGGCTGAAGCCCGGAGTCTCGCTGGAGCAAGCAACGAGCGAGTTGCAGAACATGTCTCCCAACCTATTTCAAACAACCCTGGCGCCCAACTATCCACCCGTTAGCGTCAAAAGTTATCTCGACATGAGACTCGAAGCTACTGGGATCGCGGGCGGCTACTCCGGAGTACGGGAGAATTATGAGCGACCACTTTGGTTATTACTGGCGATTGGCGCACTAGTGCTGCTGATCGCTTGTGCCAACCTCGCTAACCTTCTGCTCGCTCGAGCCACGTCCAGGGAAAGAGAGATGGCTGTGCGTCAGGCGCTGGGTGCTTCGCGAGGCAAGCTCGTCCGGCAGTTGCTCTCGGAGAGTCTGTTGCTCGCCGCCATGGGCGCGCTGCTGGGTGTGTTTCTGGCTCAGTTTCTTAGCCAGTTTCTTGTCTCCTTTATTAGTACGACCAACAACAAGATTTTTCTCGACCTGGCTCTGGACTGGCGCGTACTTGGCTTTACTGCTTTTGTCGCCACTTTGACGTGCGTCCTTTTTGGACTCACACCGGCGTTACGTGCAACTCGCATCGAGCCAGGCGCGGCGATGAAGACCAGTGGACGTGGACTGACCGGAGGCGGCGGCAAATTCAGTTTGCGTCGCGCACTTGTGGTTGTGCAGGTTGCTCTTTCGCTGGTGCTGGTTGCAAGTGCACTCCTCTTCACCCGCAGCCTTAACAAACTGATGGCGGTGGATGCGGGTTTTCGCTCCGAAGGAATTCTGATCTCAAGCATAGGTTTTCGCCAACTGGAGCTTCCGCCCGAGCGTCGTGTCACATTCAAGCGCGAGATGCTCGATCGAATCAAAGCAATTCCCGGAGTCGAATCAGCTTCAGAAACTAATGTTATTCCGCTCAGTGGAGCGGCGGCCGGTAACAATGTCTGGTTGGATGGATCGGACGCCAAAGGCGGAATCAATAGCTCCTTTAGTTGGATCGGTTCAGATTACTTCAAGACCCTCGGCACTCCCCTCGTCGCCGGCAGAGAGCTCAACGAACATGATGCCTCCAATTCCACCAAGGTTGCGGTGGTTAATGAGACCTTCGCCCGCAAACTTTTTCATGACGCCAATCCGGTGGGTCGCCGGTTCTGGATCGAAGAGACGCCAACCGATCCGGAGACGCCGTACGAAGTTGTGGGCGTCGTGAGAAACACGAAGTATGGCGACTTGCGCGAGGAGTTCGGGCCCATCGCATTTCTGGCGCTTTCACAACAGTCAGTACCCGCACCCAACGGTCAGTTTCTGATTCGGAGCAATCTGTCGCGGAGCGAAATCTCCGCAGCGTTGAAGCGCACACTCGCCGAAATTAATCCGTCCATCACCGTTAACTTCCTCGGCTTCAAGACGATGATTGAAGAGTCGCTGCTGCGCGAGCGTTTGATGGCGACGCTTTCAGGTTTCTTTGGTTTGCTTGCCCTGCTGCTGGCCAGCATCGGGCTCTACGGAATTTTGTCTTACGGAGTCGCCAGTCGCACGAAAGAGATTGGCATTCGTATGGCGCTCGGCGCGCAGTCGCGCGAGGTGCTCGGGTCAGTCCTACGCGAAGCTTTCGTGCTCGTGCTAATCGGGGTTGCAGTGGGATTGCCCATCGTATTTCTCGCGACGCGCTTTGCCAACACTCTGCTGTTCGGACTGACGCCTACCGATCCAATCTCGCTGGTTCTGTCAGGAGTGCTTTTATGCGCGGTCGCGTTGGTAGCGGGATACATGCCGGCGCGCCGAGCCACAAAAGTAAATCCGTTGGTGGCATTGAGATACGAGTGAAGGAATTGGGCCATTGGCCATTGGGTAATTGGGTAATTGGGTGATTGGGTGATTGGGTGATTGGGTGATTGGGCGATTGGGTGATTGGGTGATTTTCAATAGAAGCAATGACTCAATGACCCGATGATTCAATGACTCAATGACCCGATCATTCAATGACTCAATCATTAACACCCGATGAGTAATTGATTCAATTTATACCGCCTGCGGAGAAACAAGATGCTGACAACAATCTGGCACGACCTTCGATACGCCGCGCGCATGTTACGGAACAGACCGGGCTTCACTGCCGTAGCTATTATTACCTTGAGCCTCGGTATTGGCGCGAACACCGCGATCTTCAGCGTGGTTGACGCGGTGTTGCTGCGCCCACTCCCGTTTCCAAATCCCGAAAAAATTGTACTTGTACGCGACAACCTCAGCGGTCGCCAGGCACAGAATGTTGGCCTGTCTGTGGACGAACTCAAGGATCTGCAGGAACGCTCCGGAGTCTTCGAGCAACTGTCGGCCGTCTGGCCAGTCGACGCCAATCTCACCGGCTCTGATCGGCCTGAGCGCATCGAACTGCTCGCCGTAACTCCTAATTATTTTTCCCTGTTGGGTGCGAATGCTCAGCTTGGACGCGTCTTTGGCCCACAAGATGAAACTCCCGGTTTCGCAGAAGGCGTGGTTATTAGCGATGGACTATGGCGTCGGGTGTTCGGCTCCGATCCCAACATACTGGGCCGTAAAGTCTACGCTGACAGCGATCTCTATACTATCGTCGGTGTAATGCCCGCAGGATTTCGCCATCCGGGCCAGACATTGCGCAATGAAGTAGAGATGTGGGCCACAGCCGGTTTTTCCGCCAACCCCTTCGGCCCACCCGTGCGCGGTCAGCGCATTCTTCCCGGCGCGATTGGCAGGATCAGACCTGAGCTAACGGTCTCACAAGCGCAAGCGAAAATTGATTCGCTCGTTTCGAATCTCCACAGTGAGTTTCCAAAAGAGTATCCGGCCGAGGCTGGTTGGAATGTGAGACTCCTGCCTGCGCACGAGACGATGGTCGGTAGTGTCCAGTCAACACTTCTCCTGCTGCTGGGAGCGGTCGGGTTAGTACTGCTGATTGGTTGTGTGAACATCGCGAACTTATTGCTCGCCCGTTCATCGGGACGTCAAAGAGAGATGGCAATCCGCCTCGCGATGGGGGCCGGCCGCGGCCGTTTGATCGCTCAGCTTCTCACCGAGAGCTTGCTCCTGTCCTTTATAGGTGGCGCGGTAGCTCTCCTAATCGTCGTCGGAATGAAGAACGTGCTGCTTAGCCTTGTGCCGGCAGACATCCCGCGACTCAATGAAGTAGAGATCAATGCGGGTCTTCTTGCTTTCGTCTTTCTGATTTCAACCATTACCGGCCTGCTCTTTGGATTGATACCGGCGTTACAAGCATCGCGACCGGATCTGGTCGTTAACTTGAAGGAGGGTACCCAGGGTGCTGGCTCCGGCGCCCGGCATCATCGCTTTCGAGGAGTGTTGGTGGTTGTCGAGTTTGCTTTGTCGCTGATTTTGATGATAGCCGCCGGATTGCTGCTTCGAAGTTTTGGACGACTGGTGGCAGTAAATCCTGGGTTTGAATCAAGCAACGTTTTGCTGGCACGCATTTGGCTCCCCGTTCCTAACAATCCTGACCTCGATCCGTACCGGCCGCCAGCGAAACGCGCTGCGTTCGTTAAGGAAGTCTTGCGTCGGTCCAGCGAGTTGCCGGGCGTGCAATACGCAGCCGTCGGCGCGGGTAACAGCGTGCCCCTGATGGACACGAATCAGCCGGGCTCATTCACCATCGAAGATCAACCGGTAACCGACGGCAACCTTCCTCGCACAAAATTCTCTTCAGTCAGCGCGGATTACTTTCGCGTGCTCGGTACGCCGCTCATCCGCGGGCGTTACTTTACGCCCGGCGACGACGAGAATGCTCCGCGCGTTGCTCTGGTTGACGAAGCACTAGCGCAACGCTACTTCGGCAATAAAGATCCGATCGGCCAGCGCATTAAGCCCGGACGACGCGAATCAAATAGTACCTGGCTCACAATTGTCGGACTCGTTGGCAACATCAAAAGTGAGGGCTTTGACCAACCCGATCAACCTCATCTCTACATCCCGATCCTGCAAAACCCCGGATACGCGATGGCGGTCTATGTGCGAACCAACGGAAATCCAGCGGCTTTGACGAAGCCATTGCGACAGCAGGTGCAGGCCGTCGATCCCAACCTGCCACTCTTTGGTGAGCGAACCATGGACGATTTGGTGGCGGCGTCGCTCGCCCAACGTCGCTTTGCGATGCAGGTCGTAGGGCTGTTCGGCGTACTGGCACTCTTCCTGGCAGCCATCGGCATTTACGGTGTCATGGCGTATTCCGTTACGCAACGGACGCGCGAAATTGGAATTCGGCTGGCTCTCGGCGCCAGTACTGCAAACATCCTTAGTTGGCTGTTGCGACAGGGACTGCGCCTGACTTTTATCGGCGTCGCAGTGGGATTGGTTGGAGCATTCGCGCTGACGCGCTTATTGCGGGGTTTGCTTTTTGGCATCGCACCGACTGATCTAGCGACCTATATCGCCCTGACTCTGTTGCTGGCGATCGTTGCCCTGTTGGCTTGCTACATCCCGGCGCGGCGCGCCACGAAGGTCGATCCGTTGGTCGCGCTGCGATACGAATAAAGGAAGAAGCAGAATTGAACAACTTTATTAAAGACCTTAAATACGCGTTTCGCATGATGCTGAAGCACCGCAGCTTCACTTTCGTCGCCGTGTTTGCGATCGCCCTGGGCATTGGTGCAAACACCGCCATCTTTTCCGTAGTGAACGGAGTCTTGTTGCGTCCGTTGCCTTATGCGTCGCCGGAAGAACTCACAACCATTTTGCACGGGTCCTCGCCGGTCGCGCCCGCTAACTTTCTTGATCTGAGAGAACAAAGCCAAAGCTTTGAATCAATGGCGGCGGCGCAATTGTGGGGTCCGAGTTTGACGGGCCGCGATCAGCCAGAACATCTGCGTGCCTTGCAGCTGAGTGCAAACATGTTTCAGCTGTTGGGTATTAATCCTGCGCTCGGTAGAGCGTTTAACGCGCGGGAGGATGAAACGGGAAACGATCACGTGGTGGTCTTGAGCAATCGATTGTGGCAGCGCCGTTTTGCGTCCGACCCAAAAATTATCGGACAACAACTCATGCTCGACGGCGCGAATTACGAAGTGATTGGAGTAATGC
>JBAPXA010000447.1:0-8413 GCA_049283975.1 Pyrinomonadaceae bacterium
AAGGAGCTCTCATACTCGAGAACTGCGCCCCTGGTCTGGTACGCCGGGCAAGGATTTTATGTATTCGGCGTGGACTAGCTTTCGCGATTTCAGCTTGCCAAGCGGCTTTCGAACAGCTACCCAATAAACGAACCCCTGCCGTCTTGGGATGTCACGCTTCGTGTGCTCAGCAAGCAGATCGTAACTTTCATCGTACCTGCCGGAGTCCCAAAGAGGCATCCAAGCCTCGGCAGCTTTCTGGGCGGCCTGCTTCGGTGAGTCTTCTGCTCGAACTACACCATTGCTCCAGGAAGTTAAGAGCAGCACGACCACACAGGCCCTGTACAAAATCTTCATCAGATACTCCAACCGCATCCGAATTCTTAAGCAGATAACGCTGATGGCCTTCAGCTGCAGCGCGCGATCAGCATTCAACCGCGAGGAAAAAGATTACTTGAGAAGCATGCTATCGCGCCGTCAGCTGCAAGGCTTTGTTCGGCCGCATGGTCTCATTGCTTCGCCGTTTCTCGCAGCCGATACGCACTCCCCTTAAGCGGCGCCTCATATGTCGTCATGTACGTTGGGCCTACGAACACACCCCGCGACAGCGGATGTTTGCCCTTCTTCGACCAGACTGCATCGCAGGCGCGGTGACGCGCATTTGAGCCAGCGACGACGATGGCGTGTACGACCTTGTCTCCTGGCGCGAATAGCACTTGTGTACCAGAAGCTGGATCTTCCTGAACGTCACCATGAGGTGTGGCTGAGCTTCGGACACGCAAGTTGTCCAACTGGATCGTGCCCTGAAACGCACCCGTACTGTCTTTCACGAGGGTCACCAGCCCGTACTCTGCGTGGTGTCCACGAGCGCGCATGTAAGCGACATACTCCCGGTCCGGGATCCAGATCCCGAGTCCCAGCACCGCTCCCAGTGATGGGGCAATGATGCTGTCGAACGCGTCCTTTCTGATCTCTGCGGCGAGCTGCGAAGGGTCAACTGGAGCGAACCATAATCCGATGCCCCCATTCTTCGGGAGTGCCGGCGCTCTGCCGTCGAGGAGAAATGCCTTCTGTCGAGTGATCTCGATGAATGAGAATGCCCATTCCGCGTGCTCGGGGTGCTGCTTCACGTATTCCTGAATTTCGGGCATCTTTGCGTCCCGAGCGGAAACGAATCGGAGCCCAGTGGGCAGGGACACCCCTGGGGACTTCGCATCGAAGAGCACGAACGTGACGATCTCCTCTGGCTCCTGGATCTCCCAGGATGTCGTTCCCCCAGGCGGCAGCTGTTGCGCCAACGCGGCCGGGAGCGCGCTGATTAGGGCTATGAACGCGATGACGAGCCTCCACGAAGCAGATCCATACCTTAGAGGCCGTCGGATTGTCGGCGCGCTGCATTTCACCGGCAGACATTCAAGCATCGGGTTCCCTCCTCGATAAATGACGGTGACCGCATTCTTGTCGGCCGAACGCTGGCCTTCAGCCGCGGCGCGCGATCAGCATTCAAGCTGAAGGAAAGAAGTTACTTGAGAGCACGCTGCCGCGCCCTCAGTTGCAAGGCTTTGTTCGGCGGAGCACCTAAGGCAACGGAGTGCCTCATTTCTCTCTTAGCGCCAAGGGTTCCACCAGCACATTTGATTTCAGCTCCGGATTAAATGCCCTAATCCCAAATTCAGGAGAAAAGCATCCCATGGTGGCGTGCTTGTCGAAACGACCGATGACAACGACATTGGCGCTTCGGATTTGAGGCTCAGACTCGGTACCCGATGGCTGAAGAAAGGCTTCGATCTCCGGTTTTGGAACATAACCCTGAGCTAAGATAATGACAGCCATAGCATAGCTTAGATCACATCGCGAATCACCAACGATTATGCCTTCACCGACACCGCTGGCAGCAGCCGCAACACGAACGATCCTTTTGTCAAACCAATCTCGGTGGTGAGCGAGATCACAAAGCGACACGTTGACAGGGACAAAATAGGACCAGAGAAAACTCGTCCCTACACCAAGGAACAGTATTGCAATAACGCTGGCCAAATACTTCAGTTTTCGCATGACGTATCCCGATGGTTGGACACTCCTGATTCGACGTTTGTTCCGCCCAACGTTTGAGTTGACCTGGGCGGCGCGGAACAATTCATCCTTCCGTCTCCATCTTTCATCCCTGGATTCGCGCTCTCGCCAGTCCGGTCCAACGATTCGTTCGGCGGCGCCCCGGTGGAACGAAGCGTTAACGGGCAATTTCAATGTGCCGCGACATTCTTGCGATGCCTGCGATGCAGGGCAAGCTGAAACATCAAACTGCTAATGACGGTTATCAACGTTCCCAAGTACACCATCGTCACCGCAGCAACTACCGGCATGCCACATGCCTCGTTCGGATGAGCCTTACCGGGCAAGTAAACCCAAAAGAGACACGCCAGATAAAAGAACAATATAGGGGGAAGCAGAAAACTACAGCGTGAGCCAGGAAGTCTTGAAACCGGCGGAGTCGGAAATAAATAAGAACGCCGAGAAGTAGTGGCATAGCCAAAATACTAAACAGCAAGAAGAGACCCCAAAGTAGTTGAATTACATCCCTCAAGAATTACCGTCGCAATCGATTAGCCGCCGAATGCTGGGCAACAGTGACGAGGGCGATCCTCAAGCTTTGCATGAGAGGAGATGCTGATTGCGCGTCCGCTGCATGCCTTTGTTATGTTGCCCTTAGCTACCAAGAGTCTTGCAACCGGGGCGGGCCCTTAGCAAGAAAGCCGGCATCTTGTGTCCACGTCCGCCCTGAATGTCGAGGTCATAATCCCCATGATTTATCGCGTAGCTATTGCCGAGCGAAACATACTTACCGTTGAGAAAGCGATAAGTTGATAACGACCCCTCAACCGCAGACAGATGTCCATACGTGATTATGACGGGCCATCGACCGCGGAGACGATGAACATAAAGATATTGTCCCAAAATGATCCCCAACAGACGCGGGCGATTGGTTGTCAATAGCGCCCAGCCACAATTCCCCGTTGCCCCGCACGTCAAGGGCACAAACAACTCGGCCCTTCGGTCGCCATTGAGGTCGAAGGCGAAGGCACGATCGCCGTACCTGGGAGGCTGATCGTCCTCACGACGCAATGCAGCCTGCACAATGTCATTCAAAGACCGGCTCGGATGCCATGAAGTCTCTGCACAATTCCAATCGAACTCGGTGAGAGCGCTTCTTTGGGCTGATCGCCACAGTCGATTCTGAGCTGCGAGAAGCGAATTCGGGCCTAAGAGCACAATGAGAAGGACGATTGTGGCAAAGCGAAGTAGCATTGATATTACGAGCAACATAATGCTGGCCTTCAGCTGCCGGAAAACAACTGAACAAGCATCCAAGCTGATGAATGAAAGGCATGCTGATTCCGGTCAGCTGCAGCCCCTTGTTAGGCGGCGTCGATTACATGAATCTCGGGGCGCACGAACCCTATGGGCTCTTCTGGTGTTTACTTCCGGGCGGTCGCAACGACGGGGCCATGCTGAAATATCAAGGCGCCATTCTTCACGAACTCCTGCAGCTTGCCGACGACATCACGCTCCAGAGCGGCGCGGATTTGGTCATCCGCCCTTGCTATCACCGCCGCCAGTGGCGTGCTCTGGATGTACTGCCAGAGGAACTCTTCCGGCGGCGGGAGACGCAGCGTCTTGGTTCCAGGCTGAACATCTACGTCATGGAAGCCGGCACTGTTGATGAGGTTCCGAATCTCATCGGGATCATGTAGCGAAAAGACCATGCGCACGAAACCCGCGGCCTCGGGGCCGATGTGACGCTCGAGCGCCTCATCCACGATAGCGAAGATGGGCGGCGTGGGCCCAGGCACATTAATCGCCAGGCGGCCGCCCGGGGCCAGGACACGCCGCATCTCCCGTAGTGCGGCGGGCTTATCCGGCACGAACTGGAGCCCAAACTGGCACAGCACGACGTCGAACGCCTCATCCGACAGCGGCATGGCCTCGGCACTCGCCTCGTGCCACGCGATCGAGAGACCAGGCGGCGTAACGACCCGAGCAACCGCCAGCATGCCGGGATTGAGGTCGAGCCCGGCGACGGTTCCGGTTGTGCCGACACGCTCTGCCGCGAGCCCCGTCACGACGCCGGTCCCGCAGGCGACGTCCAGCACACGCTCGCCCAGACGAAGCGCGGCGATGTCGATGAGATCTGCTGCATGCGGCGCGCCAATGGCCGGGACAAAGTAACGCTCGTAGTTCTCCGGCGCGCTGCCGCCGAAGGCTCTGCCATACTGTTGCTGCGACATTGTCGTTCTCTCCCTTTACTGCGAATCGCTCTAAGCGACCTCGTTCCTTGTCTTGCACGTCAAAGAGTTCTCGTTGCGCGACCCGTGGCCGCGGCGGCCTTACGCCCGGCATCACCCGGGCCCGCACACAACTTCGCGAGCGACAAGCCTTGCATGAGAGGCACGCTGATGCGGGTCGGGTGCATGCCGAAGTTAGGCATCGCGCTTCGCTACCAGTTACCTCTGCTAAGGTCCACCCACCTCCGTACTAACGACCTGAAATATTTGCGGTCCTTCACCGCCACCCAACCCACCTGACCTAAGAAGGGTAAGCGGCACGTGCCGCGGCGAAAGCAAGGCCGGGTCAGTTTCCCCGGTCGTTAAGCATTTCGCACGCCGGTCTTCAACGCACGACCACCATCGGTAGGGCAGGACGAAGGTCTACACGTTTGCCCCGAACGCCGTTATCCAACTCAAGCTCGAGTAGCGGTTTCGCCGCGCGCACCATCTCCACGGGCTTCGGGAGAAGGACGCGGAAGGCGCTCGGGTGCTGCTTCGCCGGGCCGTGCACGCGCACGCGCGTGATCTTTTGGCCGCCACCAGGATGTCGCAACAGTTGTGGGGCGCGCTCCTGTACCGACGCGATCCAATCCGGTAGCGAGCGATTCGCGGGCACCACAAAGAATTCGGCAGCGACCGAGTCACCGGGCTGACGCAGCAGTTCATACGCGGTACCCGGCTCAAGCCACTCGGCGGATTCACGTTTAACAGGGACAGGAAGAGCCGCGGTATCTCCCGGCAGCCGACGCAAGCCTAAACCGAACGGACTGTGACCGCTCGTTCGCCACGCCGCGGCATCGCGAAACCACTGAGCCGCACTCGCGTGCTCTGCGTTTACTGCTACGGAACTGTCAACCCAAATCAACTCCAGATATGCATTTTCAAAGAGCACGGCCCGTGACGCGGTACCCTGCCCGGGATGTTTTGCCACTCTCGAGCCAACGGTGAGACCCGCGGATTGTAAGGCTGCAATCTCGGCAGCGGCTCCGGGTTGTACGACAACAAAGACGTGATCCAGCTCGACCCGCGGGGCTTGCGCGGCCGGGCAGTGAAATGCGGCATAGCAAATCGCTACCAATGCCGGGAGTGTTGCTCGAATCATGATGTCACCTCGAGATGCCTAACGCCGGCCTTCAGCTGCGGCGCGCGATCAGCATCCGGGCTGAAGGAACAAGATTACTTGAGAAGCATGCTATCGCGCTGTCAGCTGCAAGGCTTTGTGAGGCCTCTGCGATGACATTCAGCGTGAATGCGGACTTTGCTTTTCTTCCAGCAAGAGGCGCAATGCATCATTTACCGCCTTGGCATCGGGAAAAGCTGCGGCGACATCGGGATCAAGCAGCACTAAATTGGTTCCCTCCCGGTAGCGCTCGACATACTTACCGCGCACGCCACCCTTCATCTGAGAGAAATCATATTCTGGCCGCAAATCGTCATCTTCCTCCGATTCAACTTTCTTCATAAGATTTTCTTTCTCCATGTGTTGCCTCACGAGCACTGAGGATACGGACTAACTCTCCATCATCGGTATGCGCCACCACCAGGATTTTACCTTGATCCGACAGCCCAATGATAACGAAACGCTGCTCTTCAATGGAATGATCTTGGTCCGGAAAGGTATTCGAGAGAGGATCGCCAAAAACCGTCGCAACTTCCTCGAAAGCGATACTGTGCTTTACAAGATTGCGTGATGCTTTTTCTTTATCCCAGGCAAACCGCATGTGAGGAATATAGTTGCCCTTCTTATTTTTACCACTCAACCAGAGGCCCAACGCCTGCCATCAGCTGCGGCGCGCGATCAGCATCAAGCCTGAAGGAAACAGGTTACTTGAGAAGCACGCTATCGCGCCGTCAGCTGCAAGGCTATGTCGGATGGCGCGTTGAGGAAATCACTCAATCCGCTCCTTGTAACTTCAACCACCGCTTCCGATAAAAATAATGCACAAACGAAGCCTTCTCAATAAAAGCGTCATTGATTCCCTGCTGTTTAACCGGGGGCGGTTTTCTTCCACCATACTCGAGGTAATGGGCAAAAATATGGCCTTTGCCGACTACATCGATCGCTCTAGAAAAGCCGATGTTGGCGGTATCGTCAATCGTTTGCAAATAATCTTTGTCTTCGGAACGCGCAATTTCGGCAACTGACTTTGTTGAGCCGTTCCAAAAAACCAGGATTGATGAAACGCGATTCCGCGAACACAAAATTGCCCAGTCGAATTGTCCTCTTCGGGCAAATTGGCCCCGAATAACATTGTGTGGCGTAGAATTGCTGAAAGTTTGAGGCACAGTGCAATTTCGCTTTTGAAGTGATAAAACGATATTTTTAGGCAACCGCGAAAACGCGCTCGGTTCCAGCCGAAGCGTTGCTTTATCTGCAATTTGCCATTTGTCTTGCGCGTTCGCTTGCCGCACAAAGGTCAAGACAAAAACTATAAAAATAAGTATGGACAGTTTCATACTACGTCAGCAAAGCGAAGCCATCGAACGTTTGAGTTGACGCGGCGGCGCGATTTCACGAACGCATCGCCGGACCAATTATCTTGCGAAACACACTCCCGCCGCTCGCGTCCAACGAATTGTTGGGTGGCGCCGTTCTATGATTTTGCGACCGCCTCGCCGGCGCCGAGAAGGAGCCGTGCAAGCGCACGGGCGCTCAGATAACCGCCCACCACACCTGTAGCGGTTCCGACGATCAACCAGCCGGTGGTGTGGTCGAGTAACGATGACGGATCCGGGCTGAGCGTGGTGTCCCATGTAATTACCAGCGCAAGCGCTGCGCAGATGCCAATCCAATAACTTCCAATAGTCGCTAAAACCCAAATCTTCTTGCCCTGTTCATGGTTCGGCAGCCGTATCCAGGCCGCGGTCCCAAGTACGGTAAAAGCGAGAATCCAGTCGAATGGTGGCCGGATGCCTTCCGCTCCAAGCCAAAAGACTGCAACAGATGCAAGGCCACCTATCGCGATTCTGATGGCGCTCACTTTTCGAAGCGATCCCAGTGCCTTGCGTTGTGCTATTAGAACCAAGACAGAGGCGGCAAGGAGGCCCACCGAGTGCGCGGCGTATTGCGTCGCAGTCAATTCGTCGCCGTGTGCGCCCGTGATGCCATGACCGAGCAGGCTGAAGGCTACCAGTCCGACCCCAAAGGAAACTGAATTCGCCAGCCACCACCGGCGTCTGAAGTCGTGCGCAACGTTCATGATTGCTCCCTGTTTGCAGTCGCCACCCAACGGGGGCCTTCAGCTGCGGCGCGCGATCGGCATTCAAGCTGAAGGCAAAGATTACTTGAGAAATATGCTATCGCGCCGTCAGCTGCAAGCGCCCGTTGGGTGGCGGTGCTACCCGGAACAGGACCCCCGACGCATCGACCAGAATGGAACCTCACCCTTCTCCCAGAGGGCGAGCAATTCCTCAACACCATATTTAGCCCTGAAAATGAGCTCCGACGGCAATAGGGGTATCACTTGCAGGAAGTCGACATGAAAATCGTCGATCTGAAGCTGGGGAATGAGCTCCACGCGCGGTTCAAGGATGAGAAACCCAGACACCTCCGTGCCTTCCCAGATCGGCTCCTGATAATTGACTGTGTGGCCATCGAGCAGATGCGGGTTCTCTGGCTCCGAGGAGAGCAACAACATCGATAAGTACTGGGCGATCTCGTCTTTTTCTGGTAACAAATGGGTGAATAACTCTACCCTATGTTCCGGACTAAGCGGCCCGACAGGACGCTCACTCCCTCCCAGGGTCGCGTAGAGAACAAGGCCATCGTCGGTCTGCTGAGGCTCCCACTTATAGATCTCAACCGTACGAGAGTCTCGTCGAAATTCTGCACAACGTGATGGCTCACCCCACCGGCCAACATACAGCTCCCTTATGACTTCACGGATACCACGCTCCATCATAGTTATTAGTAACCACCTAACGCTCGCCTTCAGCTGCGGTGCGCGATCAGCATTCAAGCTGAAGGAAAGAAGTTACTTGAGAAGCATGCTGTCGCGCCGGCAGCTGCAAGGCTTTGTTGGATTTCGCCCTCCCTGATAACGCCAACTAAGCAAAGAGGCAACGCGGACGTCCGCGTCAATGAGCCGCGGAGCGGCGGTAGATAGTAG
>JBAPXA010000448.1:0-12840 GCA_049283975.1 Pyrinomonadaceae bacterium
CTTAGAACTTGGTTCTTTGTGTTTTGTTTCGCAGCCGTTCTGGGGAACTGAAACCAAGTACAAAACACAAAGCTCAAAGAACCAAGTACAAAGCACAAAGTTCAAAAACGGACGTCCTTGAAAGTAATTCTAGTCATCGCCGGCATTCTCCTGGCAGCGTTAGGTGGCGTAATGTTTTATCGTGCCGCCTTTCTTGAGCCCCCCACGGCAGTCGTGATTACCAATACCGATGTGCGCGAAGTTCCCAATACGATGCGCATCCTCGGCGGTGCAGCGCTATTCGTTGCCGGTACTACGATCGCTTTCCTTTCCGCTCGCCGAAAACGCTAAGTCATCCTTAAGGTTGGAGGTAGAAGGGGGTTCCAACATTATGAACGATCTTCAACTAACAAGAGTCCCGATCGCAACAGCAGCGATGCTCATCCGCAAGCCCGTTGCTGAGGTGTTCGCAGCTTTTGTCGATCCTGAAATAACCACTCGCTTCTGGTTTACTAAAAGCACTGGACGATTAGACGCCGGCAAGCAAATCAGCTGGACCTGGGAAATGTACAATCATTCCGTCCAGGTAAATGTCAAAGCGATTGAAGTAAACAAGCGGATTCTGATCGATTGGGGAAACAATGAATCGATGACTGAGGTCGAGTGGGTTTTTGCTCCTCAGGAAGACTATACGACATACGTCACTATCAAAAATTCAGGTTTCAAAGGAGATGGTGACAAGGTTGTAGCGGATGTGCTTGATTCCAAAGGTGGATTTACCTGGGTCCTCGCCGGGCTGAAAGCACTGCTTGAACACCACATCGAACTAAACGCCATCGCCGATGCATTTCCGCATGGGCACTAAGAACGGCCACGCTGAACGCCTCCAACCCATTAACAATCCCAACAGTGCGCGATTCCGGTCTGCGAATGGGTTTGGTAATCCGCAAACCGGGAGTTGCCTGAAATATTGTTGAGGCCGGCCTTCTCAGTTTTTAGTTTGCGTGAAAGGTAAACCCGCCGGCGACCGTTCCATCGCTTGCCCACTGAATTATTGATCCGGAGCGATGCTGAGGAGCGTCCGAACTTAAGAGGATAACAATTGGTTCGGGGGTCTTGCCTTTCAAGGTTACGTTATCCAGCCACACTCCATCACTAATCGCGAAAGCAGTTTTGGTGTCGAGCTGTTTCTTAAGTTGCGGTGTCTCGAGCATTAGTTTCGCGAGTTCATCTGCATCTTCAGCGCGAAGTTCCACTTGTTTGGCCTTGGCCTTCTTTGCTTGTGCCGCGAGGCGCTTACTCAAGACAACGCACCGGATCATCGCCGTCGACGCGCGATCTGCACCCAGCGAATACTTGGTTGCACCGTTGACCCGGCCCACGTTGAGCTTCAAAGCTTTGAGTGGCGGACCCGCGGTTGGCGACGGGTTCACCGTCACCATGTTCCTGAGGCCACATTTCTTATTGTTTTGTACCAGCGCGGCGATGTTGAGCTCGGAAGTGGAAAGGGAGTCGTTATCGGCAGTAATGATCGCCAACAAACTTATGTTCTCTGGAGCCGTCGCCGGCACGGTCCAGTCGAAAGCAACGATCCGCGCGCTACCCGCTTCAACTCTATTCACAATTTTGTGCGGGCCGATCTGTTTCCAGAGAGACGTCTGGGGAAGCACGTTGTTCGGAAATCCATTCCAAAAACCGGTGGGAAGATTCGGCAGCGCCACCGCAGATGCCGCAAAAAAGACTTTTACTGCGACGTTGGTCGCCGCGTTAATTCCGCGGTTGTGTAGCTGCGCAAAGACTCGCACCGTGCGATTGCGTTGCGGATTTTCGTGTTTTAAGCCCGCTGCAAAAATGCCATGGTCATCTTCAAAGAATTGAAAGTCGACGTCGCTTGCGAGCTGGCTCTGAAACGACGGTGAGTCGACTTTAATATCCTGACATTGCCACCAGAAAGCTTGTGACCCAAAGCTGAAAGGATCGGGTACTCCCGATGGTGACGGCGAGCTTCTACCTGAATCCACTGTACTGTCGCGAAGGTAAATCTCCACACTCGGCATCGTGGCCGCATCGATCGCAATTTCCCAAACCCCGCGGCTTTGAGTTGCGGCACGGAGCAGCCGTGAACGCGGGTGGAAGGCCAAATCCTTTATCAGCGCGTTAGGTAGTTTATTGTTGAACGATGTCCAGACGGCTCCGGCATTAACTGAACGATAGACGCCGACATCTGCCGCGACGTAAACGGTATTCGGATTGAGCGGATCGATTTCGACGGCGTTGATGGCGATGTCCGGGAGCCCAGCGCTGACGTCTTGCCAGCTCCCCCCAGCATTGTCGGACCGAAAAACGCCGCCGCCCACATTTCCACTTCCCAAGCTCGAGTAGGTGGCCCAAAGCCGATTAGGATTCGTTTGATCGACCAGTATGTCGCTGACGAAACCTGACGCCGGCCGTCCTACCAGGACCGGATTAGACCAGGCGCCCGCCACGGAGTCGATTCTATAGATGCGCCCATTTTCGGTGCCAACGTAAATGCGAGTGGGATTGGGAATCACCATCGCGGAAGCTAACCCGCCCACGCCTGGCAAAGGTACAGTATTCCAGTTAGCGCCGGAGTCCGAGGAGATGTAAACAGTCCGGCCTGCCTGGGCAACTACGCGGCCGCAAACTTCCACCGGCGGATAAAACAATGCCCCGCTGCTGTAGTTGTCAGCGTCAGGAACATTTGGGCCGACCCAATTCCACGTGTCCCAGCCGCCGCCCCGAGTAGAGCGCTCCATACCCATGCCGTAGAAAGTGTGATAGCAGGTGTAAGGAGTCGATGCGTTTGTGCCGCAGTCGCCGCCATCTCCATCCTCCACGTGATACCAAACTTCTTCGCCTTCGTAGCGGACTGTGCCGTTGTCCTGCGTACCGCCGATCAACCAATTCTCAAATTGCGGATGCTGCGCCAGGAACTCAAACTCAGTGATGTTTAATCCTTTGTTGAGCGGTTCCCATTTGATGCCAGCGTCCGGCGAGCGATAAATACCACCATCGTTTCCTACATAGACAACATTCGGATCAATAGGACTAAAGGCGATCGCATGTTGATCGGGATGGACCGAGTCCCCGGAAATTTTTGCGCCGATGTTCTTCCAGGTCCAGGTATTGGTGGCCGAACGCACACCGCGATGAACGTTTATCGCACCAACGTAGAGCACGTCAGGATTGTTGGGAGCGACGGCCGCAAACCAGTCGTACCATGCCTGCGAAGTCTGCACGTCAGGGGGTGGCGTAGCTGGGTTGAAGGGCCCGCCAAAAACGTTGCGACGCCATAACGAAGGCTTTGGCATAGTCGATCCAGAATCGAGCGGATCCTGAACCTGTGGATTACCTGCGGCCCAAACGTATACGACATTCCCGTCAGAAGGGGCGTGGCAAACTTCAATCCGTTCGCGCTGACTTGACACGCCAGGCAGAAGCACTGAAGTCCATGAAGAACCACCGTTCGTAGATCGAAATAATCCGTCTTTACAGGCTGCAAAAATTTCTTTAGTGGAGTTCGGGTTAGCCGAGCTGGCTGGATGCATTGAGAGGTCCCAAGTCACTTGCGCACGCCGCTGCGTCCAGGCAGCGCCGCCGTTAGTCGACTCGAAGAGTCCTGCGGTGGTCGCTGCCAGGATGTGATTCCCATTTAATGGGTCTACCAGCAGATCATAAAACCCGATTCCCTCAAAAGGTTGGACGGCATGTTGACTCCACGTTTTGCCGCCATCAGTTGATCGCAACAGTCCGACTCCAAGCGCCGACACCGAGTCGCCTTCGCCGGTTCCCGCGTAAACGAAAAGAGGATTGCTGGGATTGAAAGCGATGGCGCCAGTAGAAAGAGAAGGTTGATCATCTGTGCGCGGCTCCCAGGTTTTTCCCGCATCTCTGGTTTCCCAAACTCCGCCGCCGCCTGCGCCGATTAAAATGTGATTGGCGTTGCCTGGATCCACCGCAACGGCAACTATTCGTCCCGCAACCGGGGGCCTGCTGCCGGCTCCCTTGCCGTAAGTCTGACCGTGGGGAATGCTGAAGGGTCCCAGGGGACGCCATCCTTGTTCTACATTCGTTGCCGGCGCGGTGATATCGAGATCCTTCTTGCGGGCGAAGGCACGAGCGTAAGGGGAGGCCGAGGCCGCATTTGCCGCCTGGCCACGGTTGGAACGCGTCCTGGCTGTCGCCGCAGGTCTTCCCCCGCGTAGCTTCGCGGCGGGCTTGTCAGGCTTCTTTCGTTTGACGTCTGTTTGCTCGATCTGCCGCTGACGTTCGAAGAAGTGAAGACGTGCCTGAGCCTTGCCACCCGGAACACGCGGAAGATGTGGGCGAACCGATTTGCGCGCGCTCGTCCGTTTAGACTTGCCCTTCGCTGCTTTCGATCGTTGCTTCCTTCTGCTCGCGGGTTTTGGGGCAGCGTCTGCCGCTGAATCGATTATGGGCAGTTCATCAAGAAATGGTTCTCTCATGTCATCCTCCTAAATGGATAAGGCACCAACCTGTGGGTAAGGCAAAGTTTGTGATTCAGGGAATGCGCCGTTGTGGGTATTATTTTTTACGCCGGGCCTTCGGCTTCTCTTGCCGCGACTCTTCCGCAGCCGGATTTGAGAGGCCGGTCTCCTCGATGCCACGTTCTTCTTCAAACTGGCGCAGACGCCCCATAGCACCACCACCGGGCACTTGTTTGGCGTCAGGTTTACCTTTCTTTTTTAGTTCCTTCTGTTTTCTTTCAGGTAGCTTCATTGGTTCACCTCGGTAGGGTTAGAAGTGAGTGCGTTCGCGATTAGACGGTTTTTCCAGCTTAGTTAAAGATCTGTTGCCGGGGTAACCGCGCTCGACAATGCCGGGATTACGAGGAAATCGAGAGTTGGGAGTGCGGGCTGAGTTGGAAGTTTGCTGCGTTCGGTCTCGTTGGCGCGTTCAACTTCTTTCGGTGAGCTCAGTCTAGCAAGGCAAGTCGGAAAAGAACAGCATTGTCCCAACTACTTTTCGTTTCGACTGAGGCTTGACGTGCTCGCCTCTCTCGAACCGAGACGCGGAAGTGAATGCGACGTAGTCGGAAATGCCTGAGAATTCTTCTCAGCATCCCTTTCAATCAAGTATTGGTCGACAGGTGCCATTTTCGAATATTTATCCGACTGTGCCGCCGCCTTCGGTACAAGGAAACAGATGCTGATTACGAGCGCCACGGCCATGACCGTGATCACTCTTTCCCTCCGTGCTTTTCCTCGTGGGCCTCATCGCGAGGTATCCTTTCGCCGTCGCCGCTGCTCGCTCTCCTTTATCATTTCGCCTATATCCGCAACCGGCCGTAACTCAATCGGTCCAAGTCCAAACTTAAAGCCAGGTTGCTGTGACACAAGCTGAACGGCATGATTGAGGTCTCGCGCCTCAAGGATCTGAATGCCGCCAAGCTGTTCCTTGGTTTCCGCATAGGGGCCGTCGGTCGTCGCGACTTTGCCGTTTTTCCAGTACAGGGTCAACGCGGTCTCCGGAGGCTGAAGAGGTACTTCGGCAACAAGATGTCCGTTAGCGCGCAGATGGTCGTTGTGCTCAAAGCATTCGTCGAGGACTGCGTGTCGCTCGTCCTCGGTCATTCCTTCGAATTTTCCTGGCTCGATGTATCCCAAGCAGATGTATTTCATTGTTCTTCTCCTCCTTGGTGGTAGCCAGCGGCACAGCGGTCGCAGATTTTTCCGTCACTGTTTCAAGTAACGAAGCGCAACACATCCTGATTCGAAAATCTTTGTGTCCACAAGTTTTACTTGTAGTCTTTCCGGCAGGCTAACTCCTTCCAGCAACCGTCTCCCTTCCCCTACAACGATTGGCCCAACAACAAAACGATATTCATCAACCAGACCAAGTTCAATGAGTTGTGAAGGAACACTTACGCCACCCACTCCAATATTTTTGCCCTGTTCTTGTTTCAATCTAAGGATTTCGTCGTGAAGGTTCGTACGAACTATTCGCGTATTCCTGTCTTCGGCGCTGACCAACGATCGCGAAAAAACAATTTTGTTGAGGGAGTCGAATGCTTGAGCAAATTCGTTCGATGCTTTTGTCATCGACTGGGTTTTTGCGACTTCAGGCCAAAAAGGGACCATCAATTGATAGGTCTTACGCCCATAGACGAGCAGATCAACCTCACGAAGGAGGTCCGTAAAATATTCATGTGTCTCGTCATCAGCAACTTGCTTAGTGTGGTCGACGCAGCCATCCAGGGTAGTGTTGATTGCGAAGATTACATTTCTCATTTGATTGTCCTGACCTATTCTGGCGCGAAGCGCCGGGATGTAATAGCCCCGACCGTCAGGTCGGGGGTCACGGTCCATTGAGATCAATAAGGCCCGAAGGGCCGACATAAATATGCCAAGGCCGACAGGCCGGGGTTAACGGGTAATAAAGCGCCGAACGTCGGTATCTGATTATGCCGGCCCTATCGGGCCTGAAATTGGTTTCGGTGACGACTACCCCGACCTGACGGTCGGGGCTATTACATCTCGGCGCTTCGCGCCTCTTTCCCGCAATTCCAAGTTGTTATTGCGCGAATATTCCGGTTTGGACAGCACCGGCGCGCTCGTAATTCACCAGGATGACGCCAGTCGAACCGACAATGCTTTCCGTCACTTTGAACGCGGCCGGGATCGTTCCCTCGGCAAATAAACGTTTCCCCTCGCCCAAAGTTATCGGATAGATCATCAACCAGAAATTATCGACCAGATCATGCTTCATAAGCGTCTGGAGCAGATTACCGCTTCCCCAAATGTGCAGATCTGGGCCCGGCCCTTGCTTGAGCTCGGCGACTTTTTTCGCAACATCACCGTTCAAAAACACCGAGGGTTGCCATTCCGAAGAAGTCATGGTGTTCGAGACGACGTATTTTGTAGCTGTGTTGACGCGTGGCCAAATGTCGCCATGTTGCGGCCAGAACGCCGCCCAAATATCGAAAGTTTTGCGCCCTAATAACAGGTCGATCGGCATATCCAACATCTTTTTCACGGCCGCGCCGATCGCCTCGTCGTCAAAGGGCGCTGACCATCCTCCATACGCAAAGCCGTCGCTGGTATCCTCGTCCGGCCCGCCCCCTGCTTGTATGACGCCATCAAGGGTAATGTGTTCAAGTACGGTAATTTTTCTCATGATTTCGTTTCTTCGTGTCCTATCTGGTTTTCTTTAGTTTACCGTTGTCCCGGTTTTCCGGCTGGTTGCCCTACCTTCACGATATAGTCGAACGGTCGAACCGGAATTCGCGACGAGTAAGTTTGATGCTCATATTATTTCTGCCCCCGCATCGGCCGACGATCGGCAGTCTAATCACGGTAGCTATTGCTGTTGAGGCTTGGCATCGAGAAAGTCGTTCACCATCGGGACGATTGTTGACATGCGGTTCATCAGCGTAACGTGTGTTGCGTTGGGCAAAATAGCCAGTCTCGATTCCGGGTGCGGCCGCATGTCGCCGTGTAGATCTCCGCCCTTGAGGCGATACATTTCCGCGATGTGATCGAGCCGTACGCCGTCAGCATCGCCGTGGATAAAGAACATGGGAGCCTTGGTGGCCTTGAGCTTATCGGCGCCGAAGTCGTACGGTTTCAAAGCCGTAGCTTTGATGTGATTGACAAAGTCAGGGAATTTGTCGGGCGTCGGGCTCAAGCGTTTATATTCGGCTTCCATCGGAGTGCCTTTGAACACTTCCCAAGTGAATGTCGGCCAAAAGTCGTTCGCTTCCTTGACCCATCCGTCGCGGCGGAACGGAGCTGAAATGCTGACAACCTTTCGAACTTTTTCCGGATGGCGGATCGCACACTGCATCGCAACGCCGCCGCCCAAGCTGTAACCGATGATGTCCGCACTCGGGATCTTGAGATGATCGAGCAGCGCTGCCACATCGTCGGAAAGGTTTTCGTAGGTAATGTCACGGTTGATGTCGGCTGTCCGCCCGTGACCCTGCATTTCGACTGCAATCACTTTCCGCGTTTTGGCAAGCTCGTTGATCCACGCAAGCCAGTCATCGGTGATCGCCATGAACGCGCCGTGCAGCAACACCACAGGCTCGCCGCTGCCGTGGATTTCGTAGTACATTTTTAGTCCGTTAACCGGCGCATAGCCCGTTGTTGGTTTTTGCTGCGCTGATACGACACCCGACAGGAGCATTGTTAGGAGCATCGACAGGAAAAAAGCTGTTGGCCTCATATTTGGATTCCAATTAATATTTCTCATGTGGCGAATACGTCTTGGACTGTGTGTCGTGTGAAAAGCCGAGTGCCTCGAAGAAGCAATCAACTTTGATTGGTCGGCGATCGGGAGGTTGATAGTTTCATGTTGACTCATTGATTTCTCCTTATGTTTTCTCAATGTTTGTGCTCCGCCGTTGTCGGCGCCGGTGTTCCGTCGGAATAGCGTTCGACGGCGATCACGAACTGCGTCAGGTGCGACAGTGGATCAGCAATCCCGATGACAGGAGAACCCGGTAGATTGGCTCCCCAGATCGCTGGGTGGGTGTCGGAATAGAAGAACATGAGGTGAGGAGGCCAGTGCGGAACGACGTCGCCACCATATCCTTGTTTCCCCGTCATGTAACACATCGCGCCTGGCTCCATTGCCGGGAGTTCCTTTTTGGCGGTGGCGTCGGCGATGGCCTCGTTCACCTGAGCCAGGTTCCGTCCCGCCAGAGCCAGGTCGGTTATTTTCGTGATAGCTGGAAGGTACGTACGCGCGGCTGGTGAATTCATACATATGGGAACCCGCACTTTCGGATTCCAGAAGTCGGGATCGGCTGCGGATGACCATCCACGCCCCACGATACACACGAAACCGTTTTTGCCTTTGACTGCCGTTTCGAAACCATGACGTCCAAGAATCAAGACCTCTGCATCGCCTGATATGGACTCCGGTGCTGCGGTGCGTGCCAGCGCGATCTCGGCAGTTCGATCCATTAGGTACTGCTCGATCGGCGCCATCTTCGGATAAGTTGTCTTGGCATCCTGTGCCATCGCCTGGTTTGACGTACAGAAGTGCGCCGTAACGAGCACAACCGTCAGCGCTAAGCTTTTGATTGCGATTGACTGAACATTCTTCTTCCGCATTGTTTTCCCTCCGGCCAGACTATTCCGTTGCTTCATCCGGAGCCGGGAAGAAAAGAAGCTCGCGCACCTCGCCCGCCGCATCGCATGAGATGGCACCCTTGCGCGCCCACGCGAGTGCCTCGTCCATATCGGCAGCTTCCAGTATCCAGAAACCGCCCATGTGCTCCTTGGTCTCGGTGTATGGCCCATCGGTGACGAGCACCGTACCATCAGGTTGCTTCCGCACCGTCTTTGCGTTGCTGGCCGGGGAAATTCCGCAAGCGAACTTCCTCGCGCCGGCAGCAATCATTTCGCGGTTGAGCGCGTGGATCTCCTCGATCATCGCTTCGGTTACGGCGGACGGGTCGAAGTCGTCGGGGAGGTAGTTAGCAACCAGATACTGTGGCATGACTTTTTCTCCTTGTTTTCTGTGGTTTGTTTCCGATGACTCGTTTCCTGTTCACTCAGGAACCGTAGCTCATCGCTCTTTTGTCCTATAGTCGTTGGCGAGACGGAAAATCGACAGCTATCCGAAACTTTTTTAGCTTTGCCTCAAAGTCCAAGAGCGAATGCTAAACAGTGCCCCCTCTTATTCACACCGCGGCTTTAGCCCGGTGTTTATGCGAAGGGTGGTCGCCAGAAACCGTTTAAACGGTTTCCGAATGGCCGTCGGCGTCCCGACCACCGCGCTAAAGCGACGGTGTGAATGACACAATTGGTTGCAGAGATACTTCTAGGGCAAAGCAACTTTTTTTATTTCAACTGGCGAATCCGCTCCTGCAGGAATTGCCGCTCCGGTTCCTGTTGGGTCAGCGCCAGAGCTTTCTCATAAGAGGACCGGGCCTCAGATGTCCTGCCCAGCCTGCGGTACATATCTGCACGGGCTGAATGCGCCAGGTAATAATTTGCCAATTCGCCATGTTCCAACAACGCGTCGATATGCGTCAGACCGGCCTCTGGACCATCGCGCATTGCAATTGCCACAGCACGATTGAGCTGTACAACCGGCGAAGGGTGAATTCGTAGCAATCGGTCGTAAAGCGCAACAATCTGCCGCCAGTCGGTCACAGCGGTCGATTCCGCCTCCGCATGAACGGCCGCGATCGCAGCCTGCAGTGTGTAAGCGCCGAAGCGATGGGACTTCAGGGCTTTCTCCAACAATGCCACTCCCTCCGCGATCTGCTCCCGGTTCCAAAGCGAGCGATCCTGGTTCTCCAGCAAAATCAGCTCGCCGGTCGGCGATGTCCTCGCGGCGTGACGGGATTCCTGTAGCAACATCAGGGAAAGCAGCCCGATGATTTCCGGATGTGGGACTTCCGGCTCGGGCGAGAGTTCGGTCAGCAACCGGCCCAGTCGAATCGCCTCGCCCGTTAGCTCGGCCCGCGTTACCTCCGCTCCCGCCGCCGCCGAATAGCCCTCGTTAAATACGAGATAGATGACGTGAAGCACCGCGCCCAATCGCTCCGGCAATTCCTCCGGCGTCGGCACCTCGTACGGAATCGGTGTCTCTCGAATCTTTGCCTTTGCGCGCACAATGCGCTGCGCCAGCGTACGCGGAGTGATGAGGAAGGCCTTTGCTATCTCCTCGGTTGTGAGACCGCACACCTCACGCAAGGTGAGCGCAATGCGCGCTTCCGGCGCTAGCGATGGATGACAGCAGGTAAAAATCAGGCGCAGGCGGTCATCTTCAAGGCCATCCTCGGGGCTGTCCCCTTCATCGGAAGTTTCTGAACTGGCCGCTGAACTCGATTGCGCTTCGAGATATCGCACGAGCTCGTCTTGCGACGCATCAAATCTTGCCCGGCGACGCAGCGTATCAATGGCTTTGAATCGGGCTGTCGAAATCAACCATGGTCGCGGGTTGCCGGGTACTCCACTCCTCGGCCACAGGCTCAGCGCAGCCGCAAAGGCTTCGTGCATCGCCTCCTCGGCCAGATCAAAATCACCGAGCAAGCGGATCAGAGTTGCCAGGATTCGTCCCGAATCCACGCGATAAAGGGAGTCGAGGAGTTCGCGTATCTGGTCATGTATTTGACCGGGGGAACGCTCGGACATGAGGACGACCTTAGCAAACCAGCTTCGAATCAACGAACTCCAAATCGACGAGTTTGTCGGGAAGACGAAGGAAAATCGCGCGCAAAATCTCTGCCATACCAATGTCCAACAACTCAGCGATACGTTCGGAGCAACCGATCGCAATAAGCGCGAGGCAGTTCAAGCGACGTTGATAAGTCAAGCTGGCCACAATATGGCCACAAGGCTAAATGCAAATACGCAGAATCAAGCGGTCGCTTGACTCTATTGAAAGCGCTAGATTAGTCTGCGAGTGGCACTTGCAGTGAGGTATTCAAATTTTAGGGGCCGTAGCTCAGCTGGGAGAGCGCATGACTGGCAGTCATGAGGTCAGGGGTTCGATCCCCCTCGGCTCCACCAATCAAGTCAACGTTTAGGGCCACGCTTTAGCTTGGCCATTCTCATTTTGAGTACCTACGGAAGCCCCAACGGATTTTCTTTTCTCGTCAAGTTCTTCCTGTTCCAAGTCCAGACTTCGCAGCTTTTCGACCTCTTCACTAGGAAGATCTACCAACACTGCGGTTGCTTTCGGTTGATCAAGGTCCGTTCGCTGGCAAATTTCAGATTCCAGCCACAAGGGCTCGCTACCGCGCTCTGTTGCTTCCAGAAGCAACCGAAGTTCTTCATTGGCTTTGTCAACAAGTGGGGCGTCTGCTTCAGCGCTGCGATGAGCGACGTCTTCAGTCACGTGTGTCAGGCGGAGAAACTGCACTTGTTCTGCAGAGCTTTTTTCTGCCTCGATAAGTTGACTCCCGGCTTCGATGAGTTGGCGCTCGGCTTCCGCTTGACGAGCCTTTAACGCATCTTCTATTTCGGCCCTCTCTTCGTCAAACCGTCGTGCCTGGGCCTCTGTATCGAGACGCAACTGCTCCGTTGCTTGTAACTTTTTCAGAAGCCGCTCATCTTCTTCTTTTGCTTTGCGAAGGGAGGCTTCTATCTCAGCACGGCGACTAGTGACCTCTTGAGTCACGCGTTCGAGGTCGGCCGTCTGCAAGAGAAGCTCCTCCTGTCCCGCACGAATTCTGTTTTCAGCTTCGCTGAGTTGGCGCTTCGCTTCGATCCGGACATGCTCGAGTTCCTCCTGACGAGCCTCTACCGCGGTCTTTAGTCCTGCTTTTTCTTCGTCAAACCGCCGTATCTGGGCAGCAGCCTCGAGACGCCTCTGCTCCGTTGCTTGTCGCGTTTCCAGCAGTCGCTCATCTTCTTCATTGGCTTTGTGAAGTAAGGCTTCTACCTCAGCGCGGCGATGAGCAACCTCTGCAGTCAGTCGTTCGAGGTTGGCTGTCTGCAGGAGGAGCTGCTCCCGTTCTGCACCGTTTATATTGTCTGCTTCGCTAAGTTGGCGTTGCGCTTCGCTGAGTTGGCGCTTGGCTTCTGCTTGACGAGCCGCTGCCGCTGTCGCAAGTTCTGCTTTCTCTTCGTCAAGCCGGAGTATCTGGGCCTGAGTCTGAAGACGCACTTCTTCAGCAGCAGCTCGTCGAGCCTCTACCGCTGCTTCTAGTTCTGCTTTCTCTTCATCAAACCGTCGTATCTGGGCGCGAGTCGCGAGACGCACTTCTCCCAGTGCAGCTCGTCGAGCTTCAATCGCCGCCTCCAGTTCTGCTTTCTCTTCGTCAAGCCGGAGTATCTGGGCCTGAGTCTGGAGACGCGCTTCGTCAGCAGCAGCTCGTCGAGTGTCTACCGTTGCTTCTAGTTCTGCTTTCTCTTC
>JBAPXA010000449.1:0-5931 GCA_049283975.1 Pyrinomonadaceae bacterium
GCGTGACCTAAGGGTCATCAGATTGTGGAAGACAGCGTCGCGTTTCATCGTATCTAGCTCCGTGGCACTGGCGGCACGCACGCCGGTCCGCGAAGTTTGGGTCCAGCCGGTGGTGCCGTTGAATCCCTGTTTCAGCACCCCGACTTCCGGGATGTCTATCGTCGTTAATACTTTATTTGGTGCTTTGGCGTAAGCCACAAAGGAACCGCGTCCCAGGGTCGAAATACTAACCTTACCTTTAGCGCTCCGGGAGCGAAACTTCCCAACCGCATTTGTCTCGCCCAGCACCTCAACGTAACGATTAATCACTTGATCCACTGCCGGCAGCGGTCCAGTCGACTCGATCCTTTCGCTGCGCGACAACACTCCACTGGTCGTTCGACTCTGTGCTTTGGTAGTCCCGGCTCGCGGTCGCGTCGTTACGGAACGAGCAGCAGCATTTACGTTTAGTCGGACAGACGCGCCTTTTAATCTATACGTGCCCCTTGCTCTTGCTTCGAGTCGTTGAGCAATTGCTTGTCGCAGCCAATCTTTTGCAGCTGGGCCTTCGACAAGTAGACTTCCCACACCGTTATAAATTTTGAAATGAGGAACGCTTTGAACGTCATATTTTTCCGTGACCGGAGTGTCCCATTCCCCGATATCCATGAACAACACCTGCATGTCAGGGAAATCGGCGTTCACAGCGTCTAGTAACGGAGCCCAACTCCGGCATGAGGGACACCAGTCGGCGTAAAAGGCAACGACAGTTACGCGACCAGAAGTTAGATAGCGTTGAAAGTTGGCGTCCTCGCCTGGTTGATTAAAGGGCTTCTCGTTGGGCTTCGGAAGGCTTTGGCAGGGGGAAACGTGCCACGAAGCAAGTAGCAGCAGGGCACAGAAGAAATATCGGGAGAAGTGGTTCACCGGCTTCCTCATAGCCTTCGAGTTGAGGACAAGTCTTGAATGACAATCGATCGCCAGGTCAAGCTGGTGTTGTCCCTGAACGAAAGAACAACTCAGCTCTTGGGAGCGAAATATCCGATCCGCGTTTGGGTCTTGTAAGCCGGATTGACGGTCTCGACGCGCACCCGTCGAAATCCGCCATCGCGATCTCGATTTAGAGGTGTGTAGTAGAGGCCATATTGGTGGCGCAGCTCGTCAGCTACTTCGGCGTAAGTCGAGTCGAGGGCATCAAACGTTGCGGGTTTGTACAAGCGCCCGCCTGTAGCGGCTGTTAGTTGTGCCAGCATTTGTTCGCTTTGATCCAGGACGCGTAAGCCTTCGCGCAAATCATCAACACGCAGTTGATTCATTCGTGCGACTGAGTCCGAACCATTCACCAGCGAATCCAGTTCTGCTCGCTTTGATGAGCGAGAGATTTCGGTGTTGCTGACAACGTAGACCGTTACTTGAGCCTTTAGAAGTGCTTGAAAGGCGGTCTCCAGGCTGGAGGCGCCGCGACCGCTGTCGATGCCGTCTGTGAGAACGATCACTGCCCGTCGCGACTTAGTAGCGCCGGTAAACTGGTCGCGAGCTGCCAGCAATAGCGCATCATTAAAACGCGTGAACATCCCAGGTTCGACGCGCGCCAACGCGCGACGTAGTTGAAAGCGACTCTTGGTCCAGTCCTGGAGCAATTCCACACGATCGTCGAACTTGATCAGGCTTATTCGATCCTCAGCGGCGAGTCGGGTTGCGAAACCCTCAGCCGCCCGACGAAAGTCGTCGAGGTTATTTGCCACTGAGGACGACGCGTCGACCATCAACACCGCATCAACCGGCACCTGTCGCAGGGCGAGGTCGCTGAGCGGTTGCTGGCGCCCATCCTCCAAGACACGAAAGTCGTCTCGCGTTAGTTCAGAAACCAAGCTGCCGTTGGCATCGCGGACGGTTACCGGAAGCATGACTTCGGTTGTACTTACTGAAATGACGTCGCCCGGGTTTACTTCTTGTTCCGGCTTGCGCGCTTCCTGTTCTGGCTTTCGCCGTAGCGTTGGAATTGGCGGAGGGGGGCCCAAGGCCCGTAGCGCGGAAGATTTTGTTTCCTTAACTGGCTTGGGCGGCGTGCGGGCAGTTAGTCGCGATTTCTTCTGAGGACTAAGGGGAGACCCGCTGAGCTGCACACAAAACGACAGTGTCACCACTACCAGGATACAAAACAGAAGTAGAAGCTTGGGAAAAGCCAAACGCAGTTCCTTTCGAAACGCTACGATTATTTTGAGTCGCCGCCCATTGCTGCTTTCATTGCGGTCAACACTTTGTCACTGACTCGCCGCTTCCGCATTTCCTCCAGCTTTGCGGCGCTTAGATCGAAATTGACAGGTGATTGCTCAATTCTGCGAATGATGGTGCCTTCGGAAAAACCGGCTTCGACCAACTCCTGAATCGAGTCGTTGGTAAGAGAGGGCGTCTTTTCAAGTTTGGCGGGCCCGCCTCCGGCTTCGGTTGGCGGCCTGAGGATGCGGACGGTAGCGCTGCCCACGGTCTCGGTATCCTGCGCCACACTGCCATTTTGTCCGCGGCTACGAGTGCTGCCTTTTACTCCACCGCTTGAGCCAAAAATATTTGTGCTATTGCCGTTGGGGTTCGCGACCTTGTCAGTTCCCAAACCTCTCAAATCGTCGATGTCGTTGCTCAAGCTAGTATCGTCGGTCCATGTGTCGTCGAACGGATCCAACTCTTCCTGACGGGCGAGCATTGCAACAATGATCTTTTCTTTGACACCGCTGCGCTTCAGTTCGATCATTCGATCTGGCGACAGATCAAAATTTGGCAGGCGTGCGGAAATGATCGAGATGATAGTTTTCTCTTTGAACCCCGCTCGGGTTAGCTTTACGACCGCGGCATTAGTTAAAGGCGCCGCGCGCTGACCTTGCTGGGCGTTTGTCTGGGGAGAGAATCCGAGCGTTAGACAGATGACAATAACAATTCCAAATATAGTTGCTTTCACGGTCACCCCCTATCGACGCGGAGCCGGCGTCTCACTTTCTGTAGTCTCTCGCGACGCTAACCCGTAACGTTTGCCGATCTTTTTCACGTAATCGCGAGTCTCACGATACGGCGGAACGTTACGACCATATTTAAGTACTGCACCTTCGCCGGCATTATAGCTCGCAAGGACTAAATTGACCTGGCCGCCAAACATATCCATCAACTCGCGAAGATACTGCGTGCCTGCTTTGATGTTTTCGGCGACATTAAAGGAGTCTCTAACGCCAAATCGCCGGGCTGTGGCTGGCATTAGTTGCATCAGGCCTCGGGCCCCTTTCGGACTGACGGCGCGGCTTCGAAAGTGCGATTCCTGCTCAATCACCAGGAAAACCAAATAGGGATCAACTCCGAAACGACTGCCATTCGTTCGGATTAACTCGTCAATCATGATGTTTCCTGAGGTCCAATCACTTCCGCGCCATGCCGGTGCCGCACTCTCCCCTCGATCTATTTCAATACGCGCAACACGCTCGCGTTCCAGAAAAACCGAGAGATTAGCTCGACTGTACCAATATCCACCAGGGGCCTGTTGTACCTGATCGACCCGGAATTTAGCGCCTTCTACTAGATGGACCCAAGTCGCCGCGGGACTTTTCTCAACCGAGGAGGTCACTGCCTTGCTGATTTTCTCAGCCGGAGCTTTGACTTCAGGAGTCTTTACAATCGGCTTGATTGATTTTACGGAGCTTTGGGATAACGCGCGGGAAACCTTGCCCTGCCGATACCAGATTTCGTCGCCGTCCTTCCAGACTTCGTCAACCTGGAATGAGTAACCATCAGTTAATGTAATGCGACTTCCTACAACGACGCCCGTTTCCGCAGCTGCAGGCTGTTCCTTTTGCAGCTTTGCATTCTTATTGGTCTGATTCAGACGAACAAACGCAGTGGCTGTTAGATGGAGGTGTTCTAATTTGTTTTCCGGGAGAATGTGAGGTTGAGAATGATTGGAGGCCTCGACAGTCTCCGCGTGGCTGGCGGTCACCGGTGCGAAGAGCGCCAGAATGAAAATTAAAACTACGGTGAACACTCTTCGGTTACCCACTTCCTCTACCAGGTAGGGCCAAACGATCGACTTCTTCGTACCGATCGTTTAAGAACGAGCTGGCTTGTGGGAGACGCCGCGTGGAACCGTTCATTCCCAAGGGTTTCACCTAGATCGGCATCGGCTCAGCGTGATCGAGTTTTTGAAATTGCTCGAAGCCGGGGTCAAAACCATGTGCGGTGCCGAAGTAATTTCCCCACGCCAGATCAACAAGCTCGGGAGTTAGATGCAACGTTCGTCCCTCGAAAAGACAAATGTCAGTGACTTTGTTCAAGAGATCCCGCGGTTCACAACCCTTCATCACGCGGTTCTCCCTGGAGTACTTGTGCAGAACGTGATTGAGACATGTATCGTCTATTACCACGCCCCGATTCTTCGCGACACGCTTGAAGATTTCCGCAAACGCCGCAGGCGTGGGCGGTTCAACGCGGGCACGATATCCCATGCGGCGCAGAAACGCTTCATCAACCAGATCCTTCTCATTAAGATTGGTCGAGAAAACGACGAGCTGTTCAAAGGGCACTTCGATCTTTTTGCCGTTATGAAGCGTTAGAAAATCAACACGCCTCTCAAGCGGCAGAATCCAACGATTCAGAAGATCCTGCGGTGCCACCCGTTGGCGACCGAAGTCGTCGATCACAAGAGTGCCGCCGTTGGATTTTACCTGAAACGGTGCTTCATAAAACTTCGCTGACTCCGACCAGGTCAAATCTGTATTATCTAGAGTCAATTCGCCGCCGACTATGACCAGGGGCCTTTCGATCTCCACCCAGCGGCGATCGTAATCTAGCGTTGTGCTTCGTTCCGGAACCCGGATATGGCTATGAGCGTCAAAGAGGCGGATGATCTGACCGTCAACCTCTATCGAATGGGGAATCCAAATCCGCCCAAACAGGGCGGCGTTCATGCGCTCCGAAACAGCTGTTTTTCCAGTTCCCGGAAGACCGGTAAGAAACAACGACGAGCGAGAGTTGATGACGCACCCAAGGGTTTGCAGCAGGGAATCAGGTAGTACCAGATCCTGAAAAGCTGCGCGCACGGTTTCAATTGAGGCTGACTGTGTAGGCACCGCTTGAAGCCGCATCATGTGACTGTAATCATTGAGCGACACCGGAGCGGGACCTAAATATCCGTTCTGAGATTGTAACCGCGAGACACGTTCCCAGCCATGATCGAGCATCGCGTAGCGCGTAGATCCCACCGCGCTCTGCAATCGCATCTCGATCAGCTTTTCGCGATAGAGGTGGTAAAGCAACTCTTCCGTCAATACGCGGGGAAGGTGAAGGCGATCGGCCACCGAAGTTGTGCTCGGTTCCGGCAACATGGCGACATGTTTAAGGGCGAGATCACAAAGAAAAGCAGTAGGTACCGCCGTGTCCGCCAACTCTTCCGGGGCTGGTGGACCAAGACTTTCTATCTCAGCCCTGGTGAGAATATTTAAGTGCGCCATTTTCTTGATCCCGTTTTCTCGACTCGTGATTCGTTACGAGGCTGGCGTGGGTTGAATCCTGATCACGATTGATTCCTGCCCGTTCTTGTTCGCCGCGTATCGCCGCCCGCGGGCGATGCGTAAGGCGGTGGCCTCATATGCGGCCAGATCAGAACGTCGATTAGGAATCGACGCATACTTCACGCGTCCGTTCTCAATCTCCATAACCACCGTGATTGCTCGCGAGTCGCTATTCTTCTGATTAGCTTCAGCCTGTAATCTTGCGGCCTGGTAATGTTCTCGGGCTTTGTCGGCCAGGCCAGCAATCTCCAGGCGGTTCGCGATGTTTAAGCGGCCCTCAATCTCACCGCCTGCGCGCGCGAAATTTTTGTAAGCTTCATCAAACTTGCCAAGCTGCGATTGAGCGAGAGCAAGATTGTTTAGGATACGAGCATCGTTGGGAGCGAAGCCCGCAGCCTTCTTTAGC
>JBAPXA010000450.1:0-2783 GCA_049283975.1 Pyrinomonadaceae bacterium
CTCAGTGCACGGCACGGTCGGTGAGATTTACCAAGGTCGATTTCTCAGCGCGGCGGCCGCCAGATTTGATGACAATCCTGCTAACCTCGTGGGTGGTGTGCCGCGGCAGTCGCCCAATTACGTAACTCATAACTACTTCGGTACCGTTGGCGGTCCGATTTTTCTGCCGCGATTTCAGGAAGGCGGTAGCCCGCTTTACGATGGACGTAACCGATCGTTTTTCTTCTTCTCTCTGAATGGACAACGCAACAGCACTCCCATTTTTGGTGGCGGCGGCGACCCTTTAAGCGTGCCGGTGCCTACCGCCAGAATGCGTCTGGGGGACTTTGGTGAATTGATTCGTCCCGGCACATCGCGAACTTATACCCTGGCTGGCGGGGGTACGGTTGTAGCGCCTATTGGAACGATCTTCGCCCCGAATGGAACACCCATTCCGGGCAATGATCTTCGCAACTGCCCCAGCTGCGGAGCGTTCTCGCCATTTGCCCAAAACTACGTAAATGCTTTTCCGCTGCCTAACCTGCCGGGAATCGGACGAAACTACAGCACCAATCGCAAAGAACACGCGAATGTAGATAGCTACGATATTCGTATCGATCACCGAATCGCGGAAAGTAATTCCTTCTTCGCTCGCTACAGCAAATCGGACTCAGCTCGCAGTCGCGACAACTTTTTCCTTCTTGGCACTTCTCCCACTAACAACGATCTGCCGGCCGGTCCCTCAGCGGGCGACGAATTCGGAGACGCTAAGGGTTTTACGATGGGCGACACCCACACGTTTTCGCCGACAGTTATCAACGATGCCCGTTTCGGAGTGAACCGCGTCCAGATCGGAATCTTCAATACCGGCGTCAACGGCACCGGTGGTTTTTCTCCTGACATTTCCGCTGAATTGGGTGCGAGAAACATCAATCTGGGACCAAACAGCAGCGGCATAGTGCTCGTCGGAATCGTTGATGAGTTAGCGCCTGGTTCGGATCGAGCGACTGAGTTTACCGGTGATGGCGGCCCCTTTTATTTCCTTTCAAACAACTGGAACTTCGTCGACAGTTTGACGGTGGTGCACGGCGCACACACTTTTAAAGGCGGTGGCGATCTTCGCATACGGCAAAACAGTAACTATGACGGCGGACGAAACGGCGGCACCAAGGGCAATACGCAGTACGGAACGACCGGCAGTGGTTTTGTGTCCGGCAACTACAACGGGATTGGCCCGAATGATACCGGCTCATCTTTGGCAAATTTCCTGCTCGGATATCGCCCGGGATTTGTTACTCGTGGGGATCCGGGTGGCCCCTACTTCCAGTCAAACAAGGAAATCGCTTTCTTTGTCCAGGATGATTGGAAGGCGCGTTCGGATCTCACATTGAACCTCGGTTTGCGCTATGACATTTTTACCGCACCAACCGAGCGGTTCGACCGGCAGTCCAATTTTGAACCCGCTACCAGAACCATTGTCATGGCTGCAGATTCGGCACCGGGCGGTCGCGATCTTGCCAACACCGACAAGAATAATTTCGGGCCCCGAATTGGCTTTGCTTACGCCGGACTTAGATCCGACAACAGGATGGTTATTAGAGGCGGCTACGGGATCATGTATTCCACGGATATCAGCGCCGCTCAGCCTCTTACCGCAAACCCGGGAACGGGATCCGCGAGTTACAGTTGCACTCCAATCACAAATGCGGCTGGGTGCGCGTTCCCCGTGCTGCTCGGACGAAATCCATTTGACGTTGGCCTTCCCGTACCAACTGTTACTGTCGCGACGCCCGGCAGCCGTTTCGCCGCACCAACTACTGGTGGATTGATCCTCTTTAATGATCCCAATCGTAGGGATGCTTATTATCACCAGTATAACCTGACGGCCCAGTATGAGTTCGCGGAGAACTGGCTGGCCGAAGTTGCTTACGTTGGTTCCGCCGGCCGCAACCTCCTGACGCTTACCAACATCGGTACAGGAAACGATGAGGGCGGTCCTGGCTCACGCGAAGTCATCGGGAACAACGCGGTGACCGCGACTAGATATACCGGCAGTTCGAGTTACAACGCCTTCCAAAGTAAGTTAGAAAGACGTTTCACACGCGGCTTTTCCCTGCTTTCCACCTACACCTGGGCACACGCGATTGACACCTCCCCGGGTGGGATTTGTTCTAACGGCGCCAGCGCGCGCGATTGTGGCCCCGACGATCCCACACGCCCCGAACTTGAACGCGGTAGCGCCGACACCGACATACGACATCGCTTCACGGCTGCGAGTGTCTATGATCTGCCACTAGGGCGAGGGCGCCGGTTCGGTAGTGATATGCCGTGGGCGCTTGATCTTTTGGTTGGTGGCTTCCAATTGAACAACATCATCACGGTGCAAAGCGGGCCGGTCTACAATGTGACCTGCAATGGGGGCCGCGTTGACTTGATCGGCGATCCAACGCCAACCTCTACAGACGAAGCTCAGGGTAGACAACTTAATCGAAACGCATTCAGATGCGCGGTAACACCTGTCTTCCCGGGCCTTGCGGGTAGCGCGCACATCGGCACTCTCGGACGGAATGTCTTCCATGGTCAAAAGCAATTCTACTGGGACGCTTCTGTATTCAAGAACATCCCGGTAAAGGCGATTAGCGAGGATTTCAACGTCCAGCTGCGTATTTCCGCGTACAATGTGCTAAACCGGGTAAACCGCTCTTTCCCCAACGGCGATTTCAACAACACGAACGACTTCGGTAAAGATATGAGCGAACAGAGGCGCCGGCAGATGGAATTCTCTCTGAAGCTCATTTTCTAAG
>JBAPXA010000451.1:0-5084 GCA_049283975.1 Pyrinomonadaceae bacterium
CCTAAACCCAGGTATGGAAAGTTAAAGAGCTGGGTATTGATGAAACGGGTCGAGAAGCGATCGTAGTAAATTCCATAGCCCCCGCGGACAACGATCTTTCCGTCGTTATCAGCACGATAGGCAAAACCTACGCGGGGCGCAAAGTTATTCTTGTCGGTCGGAAACAGTGTTTCATCCACCGTCGGAACGCCGGCAAGCTGTCCGCCTGCCGCCTGGACGATGCCGTTTGGCGGCGCGCCCACGCGAAATTGTTCAGGAAGGAAATTTACAAGTCGTCCTTGTGAATCAACCGGTGGTCCAAAGTAATCATAGCGCACGCCCAGGTTCAGAGTGAGACGATCATTGAACTTGTAATCGTCCTGCACGAACCCTCCAAAATCCCTGACGGTGTAGTGACGGTCGAAAACCCCAGATCCCAGAATCGAAACGCCGCTGCCCAGCAGGAAGTTGTTGAAACTGGTGAAGATCAGTTGGCCCCGGGTAAAGGCATTGAAGTAGAAATCCAGAACCGAACGGCGAAACTCTCCCCCCGCGCGGATACGATGTTTTCCGTGGAGTATTGAAACTGTGTCTTGCAACGTGAACACATCAATCTTTGAGTGCTGGTCACCAAGCGGTGACGAACCAAAAAAGAATGACGAGTCCACACCCGCAACCTGAATTGTGGGCGCACCCGGGTAGAGACTCGCAAAAGGAGTAGTCATACCGAACTGTGCGGCAGTAACGGCTCCTCCGGTGTACTCGTCGCTTCAATGGAGTTGATTCCAAACCGTGCTTGATTGGTGATGTTGGAGTTGAAAGTGTAATTGTCGGTGAAGGAGTAGAGTACATGTGAGATTGGTATGTCACCGCCGAAACCAATCAGTTGATTTACCGGCTGGCCTTCCAGCCGGTTACCAGTTCCCGCGAAATTGTAGATTGCCTGCAGACTCGGGTTCTCGGCAGCGAACAGTTTGCTCGACAATGAATGTGTGTTGGTAAGGTTGAAGTCAACATTTACATTGAATTGATTTTCACGGAATCGCGAGACGCCTGATTGGACGACCTGCGTCGGTATTCTCGCCGCTGCTCCCGCCGCGCCCGCTACGCCTGATGACGGAATCGCAAACTGGCCGCCAGGGAGTCGCGCGTTCAGGACATTAACCGCGACTGGATTGATACTCGCCACGGGAAGTCCAAATGTGGCTGCCAGCCCAGCCGCAGTTCGATTGTCATCGCGCAAGCCTGCGGGGACCGACGGGAACGTCAGACTGTTTGAGAGTGAAAGGCCGTTGCTTTCGCGCGTGCCTTGATAAGAAACGAAAAAGAAAGCTTTATCACGCACAATCCGACCGCCCAACGTTCCGCCGAATTGGTTACGCGTCAAAATTGGGCGTTCCAGGCCGCGTGCTTTAATAAAGGGCTCGTTTGCGTTTAGCGCTTTGTTACGGAGGAAGTAGAAAACATTCCCATGAAAGGCGTTACCGCCGGAACGCGTTACCGCTTCGACGTTGCCGCCGGCATTGCGCCCGTTCGAAGCATCGTAAAGCGAAGTTTGGACAATAAACTCCTGCAAGCTCTCCGTCGATGGAACCGCCAGATTTGGAGTTGAGTTTGTGCCGATGGAATTGGCGTCCACACCGTTGACTTTGACGCTATTACTCGTAGTGCGTTGACCGTTGACACTAAAGGCGGTGTCGCCACGACCCAAATCGGTACTGTTTGGCACCGATGCCTGGGCTCCCGCCTGCAGCACCAAAAGCTGTTGAAAGTTTCGGGTTGAGAGAGGCATCTGCCGAATTGTTCCACCCTCAATCACGCGACCGCTTTGCGAAGTCTCTGCCTGCAAGACGGGCGCTTCAGCCGCAACTACCACACTGGCTGTTGTCCCGGTGAGGCTGAGTTGCACATCAAGCGTCGTTGTTTGGGTAATATTGACGACCGCCTCAGTCTGATAGCCCTGAAAGCCCTGAGAAGTAACATCGATGCGATAGCGCCCCGGCGGCAAAAGCGTAAATGCAAAATGGCCATCACTATCGGAGCTTGTCGACCGCGACGAATTCGTGTCCAGGTTCGTCGCAGTTACGGTCGCACCCTGCACGAGTGCGCCATTGGGATCAGCTACCGCCCCGCTGATCGTTCCCGTTGTTACTTGCGCCCTTACCGCGCCGGCGAACCCGATAACCAAAGTGATCGCGAACAGACACGCTAATTTTCTAGTTCTAATCATTGTTAGGACCTCCAGAAACATTCAAGACCTCACATCATGAATCCACCACTGCATACCAAAGTCTCGCCGCTTATGTAGTTCGACTCTGGCAGGCAGAGCAGGTAAACCGCACCGGCACCTTCTTCCGCTGTTCCCAAACGACCCAGCGGAATGGTGCGCTCCGCTGTCGCGATCAAATCCTGATTGACTCCGATTTTGATTTTTCTACCTTCGATTTCCACCGTCGCATTGTCGCGGGCATCCGATTCACTCAAGCGCGTCCTGATAAAACCAAAAGCGACACAGTTGACGTTGACCTTGTAGCGTCCCCACTCTTTGCTTAACGCTCTGGTTGCTCCCACGATGCCGGCTTTGGCGGCGGCGTAGTTAAACTGCCCCGCATTGCCGCACAGACCGGAAATAGACGAGATGTTGACGACCTTGCGGAAGATCTCCTGTCCGGCGGCAGCCTCTTTTTTCGCTGCGGTGCGGATGAACTCAGCTGCGGCGCGCAAAATGCGAAACGGCGCGGTCAGATGCACATCAATAATTGATTGCCACTGTTCGTCCGTCATTTTTTGAATGACGCTGTCCCAGGTGTAGCCGGCGTTGTTGACGATGATGTCGAGCCCCTCGTAAGTATCGAGCGCACATTGCACGAAGCGTTCGCCAAACTGTGGTTCAGTCACGCTGCCTACGCAGGCGACCGCTTCGGCGCCGGACTGCCTGATTAATTCAATCGTTTCGTGCACTGGTTCAGCGTCTAAGTCGTTCAATACAACTCGCGCTCCCTCTTGCGCGAGCTTCATGCCAATGGCCCGACCAATGCCCCGCCCCGCACCCGACACCAAAGCAACTTTGCCTTCGAGAGTTCCCATAGTCCGAATTACGATCGCTGACTGCGGATCCGGATTATCTGATCGTGTCCTGCTTCCCTTGATCGCTGTGCCGCCTCTGTGTTTCCTGTGCTCTGTGGTGGACGTCTTGCCCGGCAGGGACGTCAAACCAATCAGCAAACCGCAATCGGCAGTGATCAATCGGGTCAGATCCGCACGTTGCGGCTCGCCCAGTAAGGTTCACGCAGCTCGCGCTTGAGCGTTTTGCCCGCAGTGCTGCGAGGAAAGTCCTGCATAAACACGACTGCCCGGACGCGCTGATGTTTCGCGTCAACACGTTCGTTGATCCAGTCGCACAATTCAGCTTCAGTGACTGCGCCTGGTCGTTGGAGGATCACCGCGGCGAGCGGAGTCTCGCCCCATTTTTCGCTGGGTACACCGAAGACAGCGACCTCGCGAACCGCTGGATGCTGCACGATGATTTCTTCGATGTCTTTGGGGAAAACGTTTACTCCGCCGGAGATAATCAGATCCTTCTTGCGATCGACGAGGTAAAGAAAGCCGTCCTCATCGACGTAGCCCAGGTCGCCACTGTGCAACCAACCATCAACAACAGCCTGGGCAGTTAGTTCTGGTTGTTCATAATAGCCGGGCATTAAGGCAGGGCTGTATCCAACGATTTCACCAACTTCGCCGACGGCAGCCTCTCTTCCCTGGCTATCGACTATTCGCATTTCGGAAAAAGGAACCGGCACGCCTACAGAGTCAGATTTAGCTGCATAATCGTTCTTGTCGAGGATCGTGATGAACCCTTCGGTCAAGCCGTAGAGCTCGTAGAAACACCCCGGCAATGTTTTTATCAGTCGATCTTTGTGCTCACGATGTAGGGGTGCGCCAACCGAGCAAATGGCTTCCAGAGAGCTCAACTTCTCCGCGGAAAAGGCCGGCGAGTTCAACATGGCAATAATTTGCGACGGCACCATCATCACGTGTGTCGCACGCTCGCGCTCAACCTCGGCGATAAAGCTTACCGGTTCGAAATGTTTTTGCAGAACGTAGGTGGCGCCGAGATACATCGCAGGCATCAGCATTACAAAGGCGCCATTGAAGACGATTGAACCGGCGTGAATGACAACGCTTTCCGGGCGCATGCGGAAGGATGAGGCGAACATCGTGCAGTACATACCCCTGACGTAATGAGTATGCACAATGCCTTTGGGAAGCCCGGTCGTGCCGCTGCTATAGATGATATTGAATAGATCGTCGTCTTTGATTTCCACCTTCGGCGGTTCGTCGCTGCTGGCTGCCGCCGTTAACGCGGCGTAGTTTTGGTAGCCCTCATTATCGTCGGTCGAGATATAGCGTTCAGCGGGGATGTCTTTGAGTTCGGACTTGATGGATTCCAAGTCTCTAACGACGCAGGAATTTGTGATTACTGTCGAAGTGTCTGAATCCCGCAGCAGGTTCAGCAATCCCTTGCCGCGCAGCAATTGACTGAGCGGGACAATCACCGCGCCTATCTTTACGATTGCCCAGTAGCTCTCAAGCAGTTCTATTCCATTCGGTAAAATCGTCGCAACCTTGTCGTTCTTCTTCACGCCCAGGCTCAGCAGCGCGTTGGCAAGCCGGTTGACACGCCGGTTAAGTTCCAGAAAGCTCAATCGGCGATCTTCAAATATGAGCGCGGTGTGATGAGGACGATATTGCGCATGTCTGGGGAGAAGCGAACCGATATTCATTCGTTCTCCCCTTTCGACTTTACGGTCGGGGGTGAACCTGGCGAGGACGAAGAATGAAAGCTAGTTTCACCGAAAAATCTCCAGATCTCCGCACTTGCTTTCGGTCCTTTCGGGTCGGCAAATTGATTTGCAATCGGGCTCCCCGGCCAGGCATGAGCGAGACTTTCTACAATCCATTTCTCCATTAACAATCGCCCGCCGCTGTCCTTGTACTGAGCTCTTGTGTAGGTGTATCCATCAGGGACGGCGCCCTTTGTTTCGACGGGCGATTTGATCGCGACGCTGTCGTTGTCTTTACCGTCGTCCAGGAAATCGTTTGTC
>JBAPXA010000452.1:0-21292 GCA_049283975.1 Pyrinomonadaceae bacterium
GAGCGGTAGCGACCGCATTCGACCAAGCAGCACTCTCAACTGTCGACGATAATCACGCAGCCTTGCCCTCAAAACTCAGATCACTGGCAGTGTTCGACTTTGCCACCGGATGTGCGGCGCCGGCTCAGCCGCGCCACCTCGTCGGATTAGAAATTAGGGCTGTGCCCTTGGTGCGGTCTCGGCCCGAGGAGTTATCGGGGCGAAGCCCAAACCAGGGGCGCAGCCCCAAACTAATCGAGAACTTTCAGGCGCGGCTAAGCCACGCCCCACATCCGGCGGCAAAGCCGAATCGATGCCAGCTCATCACTTTTTGCGCCAAGCTGTTACATCCTTTGAATGCAGTCCCGCGACTATCCTCAATTCTCACGTCTTTTCCAGACTGTGCTACCCTAGCGTCCTCAGGTAATCAAATCCGCACACCGGCCAACTTATGTTGAAACAGGCGGTTTCGCATTATCACAATCTGCTTCAGGACCAGAATCTTGCCGAAACTTCGCGCGTTATGCTCGACGAAGGACTGGAGCGGGCGAAGCTGATCTTTGGCGGTCGCCGTTTGTCGCCCTACCTGCGCCCTCACTTTGTTACCGAGGAAGACTTTGCGCGCATTTGCACCATTTGCGAGACGGTCTGGTCTGCAATTCAAAAAGTGAAAGACGCAGCGATTCAGGACGACTCGATCATCTCTGATCTGGGATTGACCGACGTGGAACGCGACCTGATTGCTATCGATCCCGGCTACCGTGCGGTTTCCCCGACTTCACGACTGGATTCTTTTCTGACCGAAACGGCTTACAGTTTTGTTGAGCTTAATGGCGAGAGCCCTGCCGGAATCGCTTATGCCGATGCGGCCTACGATATTTTTTCCGCTCTGCCGGCGATGCGAAAGTTCAGCGAGACCTATAACCTTCGTCCGCTTTATGGGCGGCGCTTTATGTTAGACGTGTTGCTTGATTCGTATCGCGAATATCGCGGCGGCCGGCTCGATCGTCAACCACAGATTGCCATTGTGGACTTGAAAGGAATGCCGACTCTCAAGGAATTTGAGTTGTTCAAGGAGTTCTTCGAACAGCAAGGCTACCGGTCAATTATTTGTTCGCCTGATGAGTTGGAATTTAGCAATAATCGTTTGCGCGTAGGCGACTTTGAGATCGATATCGTGTACAAGCGCCTTCTGGTGAATGAGTACCTCCCGATTATTAAGGACCAGCCGGCATTGCTGGACGCCTACCGGGCTGGTGCGATCTGCATGGTCAATAGTTTTCGGTCCAAGATTATTCACAAGAAGGCCCTGTTTGCCGTGCTCACCAGCGCTCGACGCGGGGCACTCTTTAGCGAGTCAGAGCAGGTGGCGATTCGCAAACATGTTCCCTGGACCAGATTAGTGCGCGCGGAGAAGAGCGATTATCTAGGGGCGGAGATCGACTTGCTGGATTTTGTCAGCGCTAACCGTAATCGCCTGGTCTTAAAACCCAACGACGACTACGGCGGACACGGAATCACGATTGGCTGGAATTGCGACGAGAGTGGTTGGAGCAAGGCCTTGAATGAGGCAGTAGCCGACGGCGATTTTGTGGTTCAAGAACGGGTCCCGACGGCGCGCGAAACGTTTCCGGCGCTTAAAGACGACGGCTCGATAGAATTTGCCGAGCAGTTGGTTGATCTCGATCCGTTACTTTTTAATGGCAAGGTGGGGTCGGCGTTCACGAGACTTTCTTTTACGGAACTCGCCAACGTATCTTCGGGCGGCGGGATGGTTCCAACCTACATTATTAGCCAGAAGGCTTAGTCGCACGGGATCAAAGTGCGACGACCTGGCCTACGGGAGAACCTCACATGGTTGATGAACTTAACGAAAAGGCACCGTCGCCGGATGAGAGGCGAAAACATGATCGGTCCCGCCTGATTGTCGACGTGTACTTTAATGGACAGGACGCGACGGGGGTGGCGAGCACGCAGGACATCAGCGTAGGTGGACTCTACATGAACACTCAAGCCGACCTGCCGGAGGGCTCGCTTCTGTTATTGCGAATTCCCCTGCCAGACGGCGAGGAAGTGATTGTTAACGGCGAAGTGGCGTACGTTAATCCGGGAAGCGGTGTGGGCATCAGCTTCCAGGGTTTAACTGCCGAGTCTCGCATCCTGCTGGAAAGGACACTCGGGCGCGGGTAATGTCCACTGATGCAGCGAGGCAACTCAGTTGGAGCGATCTTTCTTTCGACGAGCGCGAAGCACTAGCGGGCAGACTTGTCGGTTTGTATGGAGCAACTCGGGACGACCTGGCATTTACCGCTCTGACTGAAGACAAGCAGCAGGGGCTATTGCTGCTGCTGAATCGGATGCGCGCGAAGCGACTCTGGCATGTGGTGCGACGCGTGCAAAACGTCTACGGTCTTCACGGTGTTGGGCTCGCGTTTAGCGCCTGGCCTTTGATTGAGTCGACCCTTGCGGCCCACGATGAGTTCACGCGGCTGTTCGCGAATCACCGGGATTGCAGTGGCGGGTTTTACGAGAAGGGAAGGCCGCGAGCGGTGCTCCACTTCCTCTATCAGAATGGCGAGCCGCGAAAATGGTATGTGCATTTCGATCTATTCAGCCCGGTTTATTCGCCGCGTAGCGCCGCAAATCATTTGCGCCATGAAGTTGTGAGAAAGTTCCGACCGGATTGGAAAACGATTAAGCAGTATGTTTGACATACCTGGCTAGGTGTCCCAAGCGGAGCCGGATGCGGTTTGTGTTTTAAGAAGGAGCTTTTCTATGTTCGATCAATTCACCCTTGGTATCGAAGAAGAATTTCAGATAGTTGATCCGAAGAGTCGCGAGTTGCGTTCCCACGTTTCCGAGTTTCTAGAGGAAGGCAAGATGATTCTCGGCGAGCAAATCAAGCCGGAGATGATTCAATCAATGATTGAAGTTGGTACCGGCATTTGCAAAAACATCCAAGAGGCGCGCGCGGATATCACCCGTTTGCGCAGCATAATCTCGGGTCTCGCAGGTAAGACCGGGCTGGCAATAGTCGCAGCTTCAACTCATCCCTTCTCGCACTGGCAGGATCAAAAAATCTACGATGACGAAAGATATTCACTGCTCGTGCAGGAGCTGCAAACAGTTGCGCGCTCGCTTTTGATCTTCGGCTTGCATGTGCACGTCGGCGTGGCAGATTTAGAGCGGCGTATTCATATCATGAACGCAGCTCGCTATTTCCTGCCTCACGTTCTGGCGCTCACTACCTCGTCGCCTTTTTGGATGGGGCATAGTACGGGACTCAAATCGTATCGTTCCGAAGTCTTCAAACAGTTTCCGCGCACGGACATTCCCGATCACTTCGATTCCTACGCCAGCTTTCAACGTTACGTCGATCTTCTGGTGAAGACCGGTTGCATCAACGACGGCAAAAAGATTTGGTGGGACCTGCGTCCGCATCCGGTTTTTCCCACACTGGAATTTCGCATCTGCGACATCCCAACGCGCGTCGACGACACGGTCGCGATCGCAGCCCTCTTCCAGGCTATCGTCGCCAAGCTTACAAAGTTAATCGAGAAGAATCTTGGTTTTCGCCTATACCGGCGGATGCTGATTCAGGAAAACAAGTGGCGCGCGGTTCGTTGGGGCATCGACGGCAAGATGATCGACTTTGGAAAACAGAAGGAAGTACCGACGCGCGATCTGATTCTGGAATTGTTGGACTTTGTCGACGACGTAGTGGACGAACTGGACTCGCGCAAGGAGATTGAGCATATCCACACGATTCTGGAACGGCGCACCTCCGCCGAAGAGCAGTTGAGAGTATTTGCTGAGACTAAAGATCTGAAGTCTGTTGTCGATCGGCTGATCGAACTAACCATGGAGAACGTACCCGTGACCACCGATTTTAGTGTGCCGGCACCAATTACAACCGTATCGACGATCTCTAAGTAGGGACTTGGATGGTGGAACTTTACACCAAAAGCCCTATGTTGGTGAGCTTCGGCTTTGCCGCCTCACACCTGGCGGCAAAGCCGAACCTAACGTGGGCGCATGACTTCTGAGGCAAAGTTAGCGCGGAAATGCTAAGCAGATTTTGCCCGACGCGCCAGGTAGTCCTGCCACAACATCCGCGCAGCCACCGAACGAAAGGGACGCCAGCCTTCCGCAAGTTGCATTAACTGCTCAGGATTCGGGCGTTGTTCCAGACTCTTCACTTTCTGCGCAGCAGTAGCCAACGCCAGATCCCCGGTTGGCCAAATGTCCGGCCTTCTGAGAACCATCAGCAGATAGACGTCCGCGCTCCACGAACCCAAGCCCTTGATCTCCATCAGCGCAGCCTTCACCTCCCTGTCAGTCATCCTTGGCAATTGCGATAGCCGCAACTTTCTGTCGTGCAGCGACTCCGCCAGATGAAGACAGTACGCCGTTTTCTGCCGTGTTAAGCCAAGTGACTTCAGGTGAGTTTCTCCGAGCTCAATCACCCGCGCGGGAGTAAACGGCATCGTGTTTTTTTTGAGTTTGGAAAAGAGACTGGCGGCGGCGGCAAGTGACACTTGTTGTTCGAGGATGATCTTGACGAGCGTAGCGAACCCGGACGGCCGCGCCCAAAGCGGCGGCGGCCCGAGTCGCTCGAGAATAGACGCCAGGTCCCGATCACGCCTGGCGAGAATCCTTGTGGCGCGGGCAAGGCTGGCTTCTGTCAACGGATCCCACGCCATTGATCTTATCGACTACCGCGGAGTTAAGCCGAATGGGCGAGTGCCAGATCAAGAAAGTTCTCAAAGAGGATACGGCCGTCGCGCGATTCGTTTTGATGCTCCCAGCGCGTACGACTCTTGTTCCAATCCTCAAACGATTTCTCCAGATGAAACTGCACCGTGTAGATAAGTTGGCCATCGCTGCGCTTAACCATCATCTGGTTGCGGCAAAGATAAGAGGTGGCGAGGAGCTTAAAGCCCGAGGGTACCTGATCAAGTTGCAGGCCGTGATTTTGCCAAACCCGAAGAATTCTTGGCTGCCGCGGATAACTGGGCAGCGCTCCGGTATCGCTGTCTTTCAGACCCATGAAAATCGGATCCTGCGGATCCGTGATCCGTACGAAGCGGTATTGATATTCCAGAGGCCGGTTCGTCCGTTGCTCGTGCTGCTCGAGCTTGTCGAGAGTTTTCACGTGCGCCCCAAAACTCATCCCTACAATTTGATGACCGCCGCAAATGGCCAGGACCGGAATTCTTGTAGCGCGAATAAATCGGCCGAAACTCTCGATGATCTCAGGCTTGTAAAAGTCGAAGTCTTGAAGCGTACCACTCAATACAATCGCGTCGGGCTTGAAGGTCTCAGCTCCCTGGGCCACGTCGGCGAGATGCGCCACCTCGATCGTCGGGTTTTTTACTAGCCGGGCAATGTTATTGGAGATGTTTTCCAGCGCCATTTTGGCAATCAGCCGCTCGCGCTTAAGTTGCATTGCGGCGGCATCGCCCCACTCCGCCATGCCAACGGCGGAAAGATCATTCTCGTCGCGCAGCAGATTGTCGACGATCAACACACGAGCTGCCTCGATCCTCTGGGAGATCGGTTCGTAACGGCAGAAAGTGTGTTGATACGGGAAGGGAAAGGCTCCGCCTACTTCGGTTGGTTGCTGCTCTTCGACAGCGCGCTCGCTAATCTCTTGGCTCATCTATTAGCTAAAGGTCCAATGTCCGCGGAAATTCAAACCGACAAACTATAACATTAATTGGCGCGCGATTTAGTGTTTTGTTTGAATTCGGGCCTTGCTGTTCCCGCTCCCAACGCCCCCACCTCTGCTCTGAGCTTAGCAATCAAGAGGCCATGAAGGCGCGTTCGGAAGCGATCGCTTTCCGCGGCGGCATTTCGATCGGCGAGCAGCAGCATGCGGTGCCACGAGGATTCCAATTCGTCGGCCAGTTGCGACGTTTTGGTAATGTCGTAAGGGACGGCGATATCTTCGCAACCGGCGCGCGCAAGTATCAAAAGGTATCTGGCCGTCGCGAGGTCCGGACAAAACAATCGGCGCCGGCCTACTTTCAGTTCCACGCCCAGCAACGTGTGCTGAATCTCGCACACCGTTCTCTTCGGCAGTGGCCCAAAGTGATACGAGCGTGTTCGCATTTGTAGTACGCGGTTGCCATAGATCAGCGGCAGCCAGGTGTCTTTCATTTCTGCTTTCACCTGCGCTGCGTATTCTTCAGCAGTCATGTTTCAGGGTATTCGTGGGGCCACAGCTCGGGGATGAACGAATGACAAGCTCAGACATCAGCGCAACGAAAGCGTGACGATGGGTCTTGACTGCAGCGCATTTATCACGCGCCCTGGAAAGAGGCCGAGATAAAGCACGCCAATGAGCGTAATCACCAGGGCAACCGCGATGCTCGCCGGTATTGGCGGATTAGACCACACGGTTGTTCGTTCGCGGAAAAACATCACGATGATCAGCCGCAGGTAGTAGTAAGCGGAAAGCGCTGTGTTGAGCACGCCAATGACAATCAGGACGTAGTAGCCCTGATCAAGTGCGGCGCGGAACACCATGATCTTGCCAATGAATCCAGCCGTAAGCGGCATGCCCAGAAGGCTCAACAGGAAGAGCGTGAGCGAGAACGCCAGCACGGGCGATTGAAAGCCAATGCCGTTGTAGTCTTCTACTTCAGTACGCCGATCTCCCGCGCGCGCGACTAGCTGCACAATCGCGAACGCGCCCAGGTTCATCAGGGCATACGTAAGCAGGTAGAAAATCACAGCCGCGATCGCTGCATTGCGTTGTGCCACAGTCGCGGCCGCGCCGGCGGCGACAAAGCCGACGAGAGCGTAACCAGCATGCGCGATCGAAGAATAGGCGAGCATGCGCTTGACGTTGTTCTGCACAATCGCCACGACGTTCCCAACTGTCATTGTCAGGATCGCCAGCACCACCAGGGCCGTGAGCCAGGCATGATGTACCTCCCCGGCGATCGTCTTATTCCCGGTGGCTACAACGAATGGAAAGGCGATGACGAAGACCCGCATGAAAGAAGCAAAGCCTGCGGCTTTTGGACCTGCTGCCATGAATGCTGTAACGGGAGTCGGAGCGCCCTCATAAACGTCGGGAGTCCATATATGAAATGGCGCAGTCGCGATCTTGAAACCAAAGCCAACGAGCATCATGGCCGCGCCCGCAAAGAGCAGCGGCGGATACTGTGACTCGTTGAGGCGGCGCGCAATTTCTGCGATGTTGGTGGTACCGGGCAAGCCTGCTGTCGTTGAAGTGGCGCCGTAGATCAGGGCAATGCCGTACAGAAGAAAAGCCGAGGCCAACGAACCGAGAATAAAATACTTCAGCGACGACTCGTTTGAACGCACATCAGTGCGCCGAAAACCGGCCATCACGTACGTGGCGATTGAGAGAATTTCCAGACCGAGAAAAACGATCACCAGATCACCGGCTGAGGCCATGAACATCATTCCGGCCGTCGCAAACATCAAGAGGGAATGGAACTCTCCCGCAGGCAACTTCTCGTTCTCAACCCAAACCATAGAAACCAAAATGGTCAAAGCAGAAACCAAAAGGAACACAAGGGTGAAACCTAGTCGCAGCTCATCCAGCACGATCATGCCATTAAAGGCCTGACCACTACCGGTCCACGAAAGCCAAAGCCAAACGACACTGAGGGTGGCCGCGAGCAACCCCAGAAGCGAAATGCTCCCGGTCACCCAGCGTTGCGACGGCCGGGCGAAGGCATCAACCATCATCACCAGTACGCCCACAGCGCAGATAATCAATTCAGGCGCCAGCAACGGGAAGCTGATGTCCGGGGGGACAAATTGTAAGGCCAGCAAAAGGTTCATTTGTTTACAGCAAAAGATCCACCTGTCGGCGGCGCCGCTACGCGAGCCCGGACAGCTTCAACGCTCGCCTGCGATCGATCAAGAAAAGGACGCGGAAAGACTCCCATGAATAACATCAGGAGCAGCAACGGAAGTAACAGTCCCACCTCGCGTGCGTTTAGATCGCGTAAAGAAGCGTTCTCCGGATTAGTGACTTTGCCAAACAAGACGCGCTGTAGCATCCAAAGCATGTAGACGGCGGCCCAGATGACGCCAGTCGCAGCCAGCATGGTGGCAATACGAGCATTGTTAATCGAGTTGGAGGTCCAGCTTCCAATGAGAATCAGAAACTCACCGACAAAACCATTCAAGAAAGGCAGCCCAATCGAAGAGAGCGAGGCAATAACAAAAAGAGTCGCAAACCAGGGCATCGGCGTGGACAGTCCGCCAAAATCGCTGATCATGCGCGTATGCCGACGTTCGTAGATAAAGCCTACAAAGAGGAAGAGTGCCCCAGTTGAAACGCCGTGATTCAACATCTGATAGAGGGCTCCCTGCATTCCGAGTTCGGTAAAGGAGAAAAGCCCGAGCACTACAAAGCCCATGTGACTGACGGACGAATAAGCCACCAGACGTTTTACGTCCGGCTGCACCATCGCCACGAGCGCGCCATAGATGATGCCGATGACCGCGAGGGTAATCATCAGCCAGGCAAACTGGCGCGACATATTGGGAAACAGTCCCAGGTTAAAGCGAAGCAGGCCGTAAGTTCCCATCTTCAAGAGCACGCCGGCAAGGATCACTGAGCCGGCAGTAGGTGCTTCGGTGTGGGCATCCGGCAACCAGGTGTGGAGGGGGAAGAGCGGAATCTTGATGCAGAATGCAAAGGCAAACGCGAGGAATAGCCAAAATTCCGCACGGGGCGTGAGGGCCACCGTACTCATCGACTGCATGATCGTCACGTAGTCAAAACTTCCGAAAATGAAGTACAGCGCGATGATGCCGACGAGCATCAACAAGCTGCCCACAGCCGTGTAGATGAAAAATTTGATCGCGGCGTAGACGCGGCGCTCGCCACCCCAGATGCCGATGAGGAAAAACATCGGTACGAGGGAGGCTTCGAAGAAGAGATAGAAGAGCAGTAAATCGAGCGAAACGAAGACGCCAATCATGGCCCCTTCGAGCAGCAACAGGAAGATGTAATAAGAAAGTTGCCGTTTCCTGATCGCAGTCCAACTGGAAAGAATCGCGATCGGCATTAGCAGGGTGGTGAGTATCACCAGCCACAAACTGATGCCGTCCACGGCGACGTGGTAGCGCGCGCCAATGGCTCCGATCCAATTAGCATCCTGTTCAAACGTAAAGCCAGCGGTCCCGGAGCCACTGATAAGCAAGAGCGACAAAGCGAACGTAGCTGTTGAAAAGCCAAGTGCAATCCACTTGAAGTGCGCTTCGTTTTTGGTGGCGAGATTGTAGGCAGCAGCAACGACCGCGCCGATCACGGGAAGCAGAATCAGAATCGTGAGCAAGTATTGCCTCATATTAACGAACCAAACCGACCAGACCCGCCGCGAAGTAAGCAAAGAAGCCGATAATTGCGAGGGCGCCAACGAGAATGATCGCTGCGTAGCCGCGAACAAAGCCCGCCTGCATGTGCCGGAACAGACGGCCCATTTCCGTGACCGCGTCGCCTAAGGAATGGAGAAAGCCATCGATTACCCCGCGGTCAAAGATCTTCCACAAGACTTCGCGAGAGAAAAGGTGAATAGGATTGATGATTGCTGCGTCGTAGATCTCGTCCACGTAGTACTTGTTTTCGAGAATGCTCGGCAGTCGCAGTAGGGGACGCTTTTGGAATAGGAACCAGCCGGCGGCGATGCCGGTTGCAGCAATCAAGACCGAAATAAGCGCCAACAACCGTTCCTGACTGATCTCTTCCGGCGAATGCGCGGCGGTAGCCACGGAACCAGTTGCAGCATGTTCACCGCTGACAGTTGCTTCCGCTCCCCCGAGTGAATGAATGGGCGAGGCGCCGTCCTGCGCTTGCGGCTTGTCAGAGAGCCACTTGATAGCGTCAGCCTGATTAGTTTCGGTTCCGTGGCCTGCTGCACCGGGAACATGGCTGATAGACGGCTCCAGGGTTTGTTCGATGTAGTTGGTCGGATGCTCGCTGAAGAGGGAGCCGAGCGCATAGGGAACACCGATAAAACCACCAATCGTCGAAAGCACTGCCAGAACGATTAGCGGAAGCGTCATCACCCACGGTGATTCATGAGGCTCGTGCACGCCGTGATGTTCGTGCTCATCAGGAGCGTGGTGATCAGTGGCAACGCTTACCTCGCGAAAACGTTCCGAACCCCAGAATGTCATCACCATCATGCGAGTCATGTAAATGGCCGTCAGCAATGCCGTCAACGCGGCAATAAACCAAAGCAGCTTGTTCCAGACCGGGCTCGGCAAACTAAACAGACTCGCGCTCCAAACCTTCCAGAGGATCTCGTCCTTGGAAAAGAACCCGGCGAAAATAGGAATGCCGGAGATCGCCAGCCAACCGGTAAGCATGGTCGCAAAAGTGATCGGCATGTATTTCTTTAAGCCGCCCATGCGACGCATATCCTGCTCGTGATGCATTCCGTGGATCACCGAACCCGAACCAAGAAACAACAGGGCCTTGAAGAAAGCGTGCGTGATGACATGGAAGATCGCCGCTCCGAAAGCCCCGACGCCACATGCCAGGAACATGTAGCCGAGCTGCGAGACGGTCGAATAGGCAAGGACTTTCTTAATGTCGTTTTGTGCGATCCCAATCGTCGCCGCAAAGATTGCTGTTGCCGCACCAATGATCGCGACAATGAACATCGCGGTTGGCGCGTGGGTGTAGATCGCCGAGCAGCGAACGATCATATAGACGCCGGCAGTAACCATCGTCGCCGCGTGAATAAGCGCGGAAACCGGGGTCGGGCCCGCCATCGCATCCGGGAGCCAGACATAGAGCGGAATTTGCGCGCTCTTACCGACGGCCCCGATGAAGAGCAAGACGGCAACTGAGGTGATGCCACCGGCAAAAATCGCTTGCGCCGTAAACTGGTCGATGTTCATGCCGCCGATGATCTGCAAGGCACTGACTACACCGTGCTCGGGTTTGTTGAAGAAACTTATCGAGCCGGTAAGGAAGAAGACGAGCATGAGCCCTAACACAAATCCCCAGTCGCCAACTCGATTTGTAATGAACGCCTTCTTAGCAGCGTCTCCGGCTTCTTTACGGTCGGTGTAATAACCAATCAAAAGATAGGAACAGAGACCCACTCCTTCCCAACCGACAAACATCAGCAGGAAGTTGTCCGCGAGCACGAGCGTGAGCATCGCGAACATGAACAAATTCAAATATGCAAAGAAGCGATAGAAGCCAGCATCCTTATGCATGTAACCGGCGGCGAATAGGTGGATCAGGAAGCCGACGAAAGTAACGAACAAGGCGTAGGTGCCGCTGAGACGATCCATTGCCAGGCCGAAGTCGGCGCGGAAACGGCCAACCTGAATCCAGGTCCAGAGGTGATCAAGTACCGGCTCAGTCGATCGCAGCGCGCCGTTCGCCTTGAAAGCGAGATAAAAGGCCACCACCGTTGAGATACCAACGGCAGCGCAGGCGATCCCGGCAATGGCCTTCTCATTTCGCAGGCGTCGCCCCACAAACCAGTTGGTGGCCGCACCAACCAGCGGAGCGAAAATTATTAGACTAAGAAGGTTGTTATCCATTTAAACCGCGGTCTTGGGTCTTTTGGTTTTGGGTCTTTGACTGAAACCTACCTGGGAGCAACAAAACCAAAGACCAAAGATCAAAGACCGGTGTTCAGAGTTTTAGAATACTAGCCTCATCCACATCCAAAGTTTCCCGGTTGCGGAAGATAGCGATAATGATTCCCAGGCCCACCGCTGCTTCAGCGGCGGCAACCGTCATCACGATGAAAACAAAAAGCTGACCGGTGACATCCTGGAAGAAGCTTGAGAAGGCAACGAACGTCAAATTCACAGCATTGAGCATTAGCTCGATGCACATAAACATCGCGATTACATTTCTGCGAATGATCACGCCGACAACGCCAATCGTAAACAGGATGGCGGAGAGTGCGAGATACCAGGAAAGTTGTGGGCCCATAAGAACTAACTCCGTTCGTCTGTATCGCTCATACGATCGACACCCATCAGGAAGCGCGCTTCTACAGTTGAATCAGTTTCGACGGCCGTCTCGTCCGTCGCCAGCGGGTCCAGTACGTTCATTGCCAACACCTGCGCCCCAGGCACTACACGGGAAGTCGCCGAGATGATGTTGCTGCGCCGGGCAAGTGACATCGCGCCTACGATCGCCATCAGCAGTAACACCGAAGTAATCTCAAAAGGCAGTAGATATTCCGTGAACAGGCCGGCTCCCACCGACGACGTCAGGCCAACATTGGAAACACTCTCGCGTGGCGTGTACGGGGAGGCCTGCACCGAATAAAGAATGAAAGCCGTCTCGGCTATTAGGACTGCAGCCAGACCGATCGCTACCGGGGCAAGGAAAGCGAGCCGATTGCGGCGCGGTTCTTCGTCTTCCACGTTTAGCAACATGATCACGAATATCACGAGCACCATGATCGCGCCGGCGTAGACGATTACCTGTACGGCCGCGATAAACGGGGCCGCAAGCATCACGTAAAGACAGGCGAGCGATAACAGCACGCCAATCAGCGAGATCGCGCTGTAGAGCGGGTTTCGCTGCGCTACCATCGCAATCGCGCATCCGATAGCTGTTCCGGCAAATAGTATGAAGAGCAGAGTGGTAATCATTGCAAACAGACGCTAACTGCCACGCACAAACAGAAACGTCGCCGTAATCAGAATGTTCAGAATCGCCAGGGGGATCAAAACTTTCCAGCCAAAGTCCATTAACTGGTCAAAGCGGAAGCGCGGGAGCGTGCCGCGAATCCAAATGTAGAGGAACAGGAAGAACAAAACTTTGATCGCAAAATAGCCCACACCGAGTATCGGTAACTGCTCGACGAACGGTCCGTTCCAGCCGCCCAGAAACAAGGTCGTGGCTAGCATCGAAACCGTAATCATGTTGATGTACTCGGCATTGAAGAAGAGGAGAAACTTGATCGAGCTATACTCGGTGTGAAATCCGGCCACGAGTTCCGTCTCGGCTTCCGGCAAGTCAAAAGGCACGCGGTTGGTTTCAGCGATCGCCGAGATCAGGTAAAGGACGAAGCCCAGGGGCTGATAGAGAATGTTCCAATTCATCCCGTACCAGCCGGACTGCTGTTCGACGATGTTGTAAATGTCGAGGGTGCCTGAGAGCAGTATTACTCCGATGAGGGACATCCCGAGGGAAAGTTCGTAAGAGATCATCTGCGCCGAAGATCGCAGGCCACCCATCAAGCTGTACTTGTTGTTTGACGACCATCCAGCGAGCGCGATGCCATAAACCCCCACCGAAGTGACACCCAACACATAGAGGAGGGCCACATCGAAGCGTGCGATCACCAATTGAATCGGTCCGAGAAAGGGCAGCGTAATCGTCGGGCCGAAGGGGTAGACCAAGATCGCCATGATCGCGGTAACGACGGCAATCATCGGCGCGAGGAGAAAGACAAACTTAGTCGACTTATCGGGTACGAGGTCTTCCTTGACCATCGTTTTGATGAAGTCGGCGAAGGGCTGTAACACGCCAAAGTAACCGACGCGATTCGGGCCGACCCGGCCCTGGATGAACGCCAACACGCGTCGCTCGGCGAGGACAGTAAGCGCCACTAGCAACATGACCGCCAGAAACGCGACGGTGATTGCCACGATTTTGGCCACGGAAAAAATTAGTGGGTTAGTCCAGTCCACGGTTCAAGAATCGCCAATATCATGAATCGGCAACCGGCAATCGCAAATCGGCAATCCCTTTGATCTGATACAAGGGTGAAATCCGCAACGTCTCAGGCCGCGGATTGCCGCTGGCGAGCAAAGGAAACTGCTGCACCCGCCCGGTCAACGTGCCTGGTTTGAATAATTCATGACCTACATCCGGTGTAAGTGCCTGCTTGCCGGTATCTGCCGGTAGCTCGCTGACCAATTGTTTGAGCTGCTCCACCTCTGACGAAAGATCTCTTCGTGGCGCCTGAGCGTGCTTAACTTGCACGGGATGCGACTCGTCTTTCAGCAGGGGGTAACGAAGTTCGGCATAAGCAGGAATCGTTGCCGCGATCTCGCGAAACACCGCACTCGCGGAAAGCTGAAATCCGAAGTCGACACCTAGTTCGTTTGCCAGCTGGGCCGTAATTATCCAGTCGGGCCTGGAGCTATGCACCGGGGCAATTGATTGCCGAACCCTTTGAACAAATCCATCGTTATTGGTAAACGTCCCGTCTACCTCGGCGAACGACGCCGCCGGCAAGACAACATCTGCATACGCTGTCGTCGCCGTCTCGAATAATTCCTGAACAACAAGAAAATCTAGTTTCGCCAGCGCTGCAGGGTTCTGATTGAGTTGTTCCTCAAGGAAACTTCCGGCTACATACATCGCTCGCACGCTTTCGCCAGCAGCACTGAGCATCTGCGCAGCGCTCATTGCGCCGTTCATCATCCCCATGTCGTGGGCACCAATGCTGTTATTGAAGAGCGGCAACGGATGTAACAGGACGCGCCGGCCTTCGCCAGCCAGTGAGTGAGGGAGTTGGGCCAGAACTGTCTGTGCCGTCGTACTAAGCTCACCGCCAAACATGATGACGATATCGCCCTGAGTATTTGCGAGAGTTTCTTGCAGGGTTGCGAATTCGCTGGTCTCGACGCCCAGTTTGTCAAATGCCTCTGCTCCGGTCGCGGAGGAATGCAGCGCGAGCACCGCAGCATCGAGACTGCCGTGGTTGACGTGGATAAACTGCGACGACTGCTCGACGAGGCGGATGCGAACGGAGTTGACGACGATCAACTTTGCGCCGCTGTTACGTACTGCCTGACGTATTTGCTTGCCCGTGAGGGGCTGTAGTTCCTCTGGCTCGCCACCAATCAGCAGAATCGTGGCAGCATGTCTGATGTCGTTGTGCGTTGCGAGCGGTGCACCCAGATTCTCGAAGAAGGGCCTGAGGCTAAATGCATCGGTTGCCGTGTAGTTTTCCGTTCCTACTAGTTCGGTCGCAAATTTGCGGAGCGTAAAGAGCGCTTCGTTCGTCAACCGCGGACTGCCAATGATCGCCAAAGAGTTGGGACCATTGGCATCCACAATCTCGTCGAGCCGGCGCGCGACATGCTGGATGGCGTCGTCCCACGTTGCCGGGATCAAACGCCCACCCTTCTGATAGCGAATCAGCGGCGTGCGAATGCGATCCTCGTGGTTGACGAATGGATGCCCAAAGCGGCCCTTGATGCAGAGAAACTCACCATTCAGTCCATTCACATAACGATCACGGGCGACGATCCGCAAGAGATCACCACCGCGTGCGCCGAGAGACATCTGGCAACCATTCGAACAGAAGGTGCAGGTTGAAATTGTTTGCGCTAGTTCCCAGGGGCGAGCCTGATGACGATAAGTCGCGTCGAGAAGAGTTCCGGTGGGGCAAACTTCAATACAGTTCCCACACTGCGAACAGTCCAGCCAGCCGCCGTAAGTTCCAATGACGGTGCCCGCGCCGCGGCCGCCCGCTTCGATTGCATCTTCGCCCATCCACTCATCGCAAACGCGTGTACAGCGCTTACAAAGAATGCAGCGCTGCGGATCATTCGCCACCATCGGCGAAAGATATTTCTCCGGACGGTAGTTCTTCTGTTCAGTAAAGCGCTCCTCGAGGTTGCCCCAGCTAAAAGCCATCTCCTGGAGCTCGCATTCGCCCCCGCGGTCACAAACAGGACAATCGAGCGGATGATTGGCGAGCAGGAACTCCATCATCCCGCGCTGCGCCTTTTCCACTTCTTCGCTCTGCGTGGTCACTACCATGCCGTCGGTGCAGATGATTGTGCAGGAGGTCTGCAACTTGGGCATCTTCTCGATGCGCACCAGGCACATGCGGCACGAAGCCTGTAGCGCCAGATCGGCGTAGTAACAAAACGAAGGAATGTCGAAACCCTTTTCGCGGCAGACGTCGATAAGCCGCGCACCTTTGGCGACCTGAAAGTCTTTTTCGTTGATAGTGACCTTGATTAACTCAGCCGACATTTATTCATATCCCTGGCTAAACCACCCGGTTGCCGTTGCTGCCCAGCAGTCGTCGTTTGAAGTCTTCGGGAAATCTCTGGATTGCCGATTGAATCGGCCAGGCAGCTGCGTCCCCGAGAGGGCAAAAAGATTTGCCTTCGATGTTGTCGCAAAGGTCGAGCATCAGCTGCGCATCTCCTGGCCGGCCATTACCACTGGCAATCCGCTTGAAGACTTTTACGAGCCAATCAGTGCCTTCGCGGCACGGAGTGCACCAGCCACAAGATTCATGCTTGTAAAACTCAGTGAGGTTCTTGGTCGATTCAAAGATATCGACGGTCTCGTCCATGACGATAAAACCACCTGACCCGACCATCGAACCTGCTGCTACCAAGCCCTCATAGTCCATGCGCACATCTTTGCCGATGATTTGATCGGCCCGCATGATGTATACCGACGAGCCACCGGGAATCACAGCTTTGAGTTTTCCCCCTTCGAGAATGCCGCCGCAATCTTCCATGATGAACTTCTCCATGTCGTCGTAGCCCATCGGAAGTTCATAGACTCCGGGACGGTTGACGTGCCCGGAAACAGACCAGAGCTTTGTGCCGCCACTCTTTGCCGTGCCGAGTTTCTGATACGCCTCACCACCCATTTTTATGATGTCAGGGACTGCCGTGAGCGTCTCCACATTGTTAACGACAGTCGGAGCAGAGTAGAGACCCGAGACGGCAGGGAAGGGCGGTTTCATTCGCGGATGTCCGCGCATGCCTTCGAGGGAACTAAGGAGAGCTGTCTCTTCACCGCAGATGTAAGCGCCCGCGCCGGTATGAGTGTGAATCTCGCTTGAAAAGTCGGACTTAAGAATCTTGTTTCCGAGCAATCCGGCCGCCCGCGCTTCGGCGAGCACTCGATCCATAACGTCGATCAGATATTTGTATTCGCCGCGCGTATAGATGTAGTTGGTCTTGGCACCCAGCGCATAGGCGGCGATCAGCATGCCTTCGATCAGCATGTGTGGATCGCGCTCCATCAGATAGCGATCTTTGAAGGTGCCCGGTTCCGATTCGTCGGCGTTGCAAACTACGTACTTTGGTTTCGGTGAATCCTTAGGCACAAAGCTCCACTTCATTCCCGTAGGAAAGCCGGCGCCGCCGCGGCCGCGCAAAGCAGACTTCTTCACCTCATTAATAACGTCGTCCGGCGACATCGAAGTCAGGACCTTCTCGAGGGCCTGGTAGCCACCGTTCCGGCGATACACTTCGAGGGAGGCGGAGTTCTCCAGGTGCACGCGCGCAAGCTGCAGTGGTTCACATCCGATGGCACCTATAAACATTTTATTTAACGATTATCTCGATCGTAAATCGTGAATGGTGCGCAGAAATGATCCCGGACTCTGAAACATCTCTCCCCCTCGTCCCAATAAATGTAGTCTTCCTCTTCATTCCAAATCCTCTCCCACTTCTGGCGAATTGACTTCCTCCCGTGCTTCTCTACGAATCTCGTTAAACGTTCAACGCCAGGCAGATTGGGATCGTATTTACCTAATATGCTATCTGGGTCAGTTCCTCGAATTGTGTTCTTTGTCCGCGAAGAGTCTGTCGTGAAATCCGTAAGAATCACAAAAGCCACATCACCGACAGTAGCCGGCCCCGGCCAGTAATCAATTACGTGATGGTCTATCACCGTTTCGTCTTCGAGTTTACTTATCAAAAACGGAATAGAGTCTTTACCGTTAGCTATTAGTTCGTCGCTTATCGCTAATTCGTTGTAGTCCTTATCCTGAACTCTGCCTTTTGGCGCAATGTGCTCGATCTGCGAAAGATCAATTTCCGAAAGCGGTCTCGCGGCATTGTTGATCGCTGGCGCTGGACTCTTGGCTAATTCCACGCGTTCCGAGACTAGCGGTGCGTTTGTACAACAGACGGCAAGTGTCAGACCGAGACCGATAGTACATGTGACTGCCCTTGGCATCATTTAAGGCAGCGAATCGAGAATCTGATCTACTTTCTCAGTGGTCAGGTTCTCGTGGTAATCAAAACCAATCTGAAACATAGGCGCGGTACCACACGAACCCAGGCACTCAACTAGCGAAACCGTGAAGCGACCATCCGCAGTTGTCTCTCCGGGTTTAATACCTAACTTTTTACAGACATGCTCAGTGATCTTTGGCTCACCCATGATTTTGCAGGAGAGCGTCTTGCAAATCTGGATGTGGTAACGACCGACCGGCTCGGTATTGATCATCGAGTAGAAGGTTGCAACTTCCCAGATGTCCGTAATGCGCAAGGCCAGTCGGTTCGCCAAATACGCAACGCCCGGAGGATCAAGATAGCCGCCGCGCTCACGCTGCACGATGAACATGAGCGGCAAGATCGCCGAACGCATCACCGGATACTTCGCAAGATGAGCATCGATCTCCGCCTCTACCTCCGGAGAGAAGCTCGCCGGCTCGCCAGAGATGTCGACGGGTTGCGAGAGCGGCTGAATTGTTACCAGCGGTGAAGACATTTTAATAAGGTCTTTGGTTTTTGGTCTTAGGTCTTTGAAAGCATAGAAGGCAAGTCCTTCCCAAAATAATCAAATGCACGATCCCAACCCATAAATAAAAGACCAAAGCCCAAAGCTCGTCTTATCTATCAATTTCCCCGAGCACAATATCCAACGAACCAATAATCGCTACGACGTCGGCGATCATTGCGCCTTCCGACATGTGCGGGAGGGCCGACAGATTTACAAAGCTCGGGCCGCGGAAGTGGACGCGGGCAGGCCTGGGCCCACCATCCGACTTAACATAAACACCTAACTCGCCTTTCGAAGCTTCGATGGGAAAGTAGACTTCGCCGGCGGGCACGTCGAATCCTTCGGCCACGATCAGGAAATGATGAATCAGCGCGTCCATGTGCTGTTTCATTGCTTCCCGATCGGGAAGGACCACTTTGGGCGCGTCCGCCTTCACAGGTCCTGGCTTTAGACGCGCGAGTGCCTGCCTGACAATCTTGTGCGACTCTTTTAGTTCGCGCATACGCACCAGGTACCGGGCCCACACATCGCCACCTGCTTCAGTTGGCACTTCGAAATCGTACTGTTCATAACCGGTGTAAGGATTGGCCCGACGAATATCTAAAGCCACGCCACTGCCGCGCAAGCACGGTCCGGACAATCCCCAGTCGATCGCGTCGGCCGCGGAAATGACGCCAACCTCACGAGTGCGCTTTTGAAAGATTCGATTACCCGTCAACAGAGTGTGGAATTCCTCCACCGAAGCCAGGAAACCATCCTGAAACTGTTGCACGCGACGTTCAAAACCGGGCGGCAGGTCCATCATCAAACCGCCGATACGAAAATAGGAAGGTGTTAGGCGTCCGCCGGAGGCCGCTTCTATAAGGTTGAGAATCTTCTCCCGTTCGCGGAAGCAATAGAAGAAGACGGTCATCGCGCCGATATCCAGCGCGTGAGTGCCGAGCCAGACAAGATGGGAAGCGATCCGCTGCAATTCGCACATCAGAACGCGAATTGTTTGCGCGCGCTCGGGTATCTCGATTTGCAGCAGCCGCTCGACCGCCATTACATAAGCAAGGTTGTTGCCGAGTGGATTCAAGTAATCCATGCGATCGGTAATTACAATCCCTTGCTGATACTTCTTATATTCAAAGAGCTTCTCCATGCCGGTATGGAGATACCCGATATCGGGCGTCGCTTTGACAATCATCTCGCCATCAATCACGAGCTCGAGGCGCAGCACGCCATGCGTTGACGGGTGCTGCGGTCCCATCGAGATCGTCATCTGCGAATCGAGTGGTCGATCCACGACGTCGAATTGTGGCGGCAGATTTATGGTTGAGCTCATCGCGAGAATTGAAGGTTGCCTGTTTCCAATTGCCAAGTGCCAATTGCTCGTTGGGGAACCACATCGGCAATCATTTCAGCGAATAGGGTTCATACCCTCGTAACGGAAAGTCCTTGCGCAATGCATGCCCTTGCCAATCCTCGGGCAAGAGAATGCGACGCAGGTCCGGATGTCCTTCGAAGACAACGCCCATTAGATCGAAGGTCTCACGCTCGTGCCAGTTTGCCGTGCGCCAGACCCCGGTAACGGTCGGCACTCGCGCGTCGTCTTCGCTCACTAAAACCTTCAACCGGAGACGGTGGAACTTTGTCGTGGAAAAGAGATGGTAGTTGACTTCAAAGCGCGGTTCTTCCTCCACACCACGATCCACTCCGCAGAGATCGGCAAGAAAATCAAAATTTGCGTCAGGCGCAGTCTTTAGATAGGAGCACAGCGCCACTATCTGCTCACGCGGCACAAGTGCAGTAACTTCACCAAGCGCCTCCGTGATTTGAGTGATCCATTCCGGATGCTCAGACTGTAACGCCGCCACTAACTGGGACGGCGTCGTTTTCTGGATTGAACTTGGGGGGGCCGGTTCTGCCAGTGGCAGCTCACTATTTGAATCAGACATCAAACTTAAACATCCGCGTCATTTACGACGAGCGCCGGCGCTCATGTTTGGAGGCAATAGTGTAGGGGCGTGATTCCGGAAGTACATTCTGACGAGCTGTAGAGCCATCAGTCACAGGCAGCGTACCGGGAACAATCGCGGTGCGCGCTTCTTCGTCGCCAACGTCGCGGCGATCGCGTGACGATTCCTTCATCACCTTTTCCTGAAGCATCATTACTGCATGAATCAACATCTCCGGTCGCGGCGGGCAACCCGGAATATAGACATCCACCGGCACAATCTTGTCGACGCCCTGGACGATTGCGTAATTGTCGAACACTCCTCCCGATGTAGCACACGCTCCCATCGAGATCACCCACTTCGGCTCAGGCATCTGATCGTAAATCCGCCGCAGCACTGGAGCCATCTTGCGCGACACGCGACCAGAGACAATCATCACATCCGCCTGACGCGGGCTGGCGCGAAATACTTCAGAACCAAATCGCGCCAGATCGTTGCGCGAAGAGGTAGCGTTCATCATCTCGATGGCGCAGCAGGCCAAGCCAAAAGTCGCCGGCCAAAGTGAAGACTTGCGCGCCCAATTTATCAATGAATCCAGGCGCGTAGTCAGAACTTCGGGGAGCGCTGCGGAAATTACATTTTCGAGACCCATTAAAACTCCAAAATCACGCGGCCGTTTTGCGCCTGCGTATATGCGCCTGCTCCACATCGGAAAGTAAGCGCGCTTCGGCCTCGGCTTCGAGCCGGGCTCGCTCATTCCAATCAAACGCTCCCTTTTTTATCACGTACACATAACCCACCAGGAGCAACGCAATAAAGATGATCATTTCAAAATAGATCAGGTTTGCCAGTCCAGATGCGGGCGCAGAAAGCGTCTTGAAAACTACTGCCC
>JBAPXA010000453.1:0-2460 GCA_049283975.1 Pyrinomonadaceae bacterium
CATGTAACCGTTCCAGTTCTATCTTCCATCTCTGTCTCCCATTGCTAGCCCGGCTCTGTACCAAACTTGTGCAAGCGCATCTGCAGTTGCCGCAAAGCTGTATACAGCCGGCTCTTCACCGTACTCAGCGGAACATCCAGGGCCTCGGAGATCTCGCGAAACGTCAGTTCCTCAAATTCCTTCATCACCACCACCTGTCGCAACTCAAGCGGCAGGCTATTCACCGCGCGCCGGACCGCTTCGCAGCTTTCACGTCCTTCGGCGACCCATGCGGGTGATAGCTCCCGGGGCGTCGCAAAACTTGCCGCGTGGCGTTCCTCTTCGTCCTCCAGCGCGCCTTCCTTACGCACCTTTGAGCGGCGCTGGCGCGTGATGCACTGGTTTACGGCGATGCGGTGTAACCAGGACGAGACTCGCGCATCACCGCGGAATCCGCGCAGGTTTCGGAACGCCGCCAGAAACGTTTCCTGCGTGGCGTCGCGAGCATCTTCTTCGCGCCCGAGCATGCCAAAGGCAAGGGCGAAGATCCGGCGCTCCCAGCGACGAACAATTTCGCCGAAGGCATCAGCATCCCCGGTCAGAGCGCGTTCTACGATTTGCTCGTCGCTCGTAAGGATTTCCATTCCCTGTCTTCCGGCTGGCGGCCGCTCTCTGAATTGGAGCGCGACAAGACTTTGCGCTCATTGGTTTAGACGCGATGACCCGCTCCCGGGTCTAAATATCACACCATTGTCGAGTTAACCGGAGCAGTTGCAACCGCTGAAGCTCGCATGGCCCTCAGGTGAAGCAGCCTAAATCGCATGATACAAGCAGTTAAAGGCTGCAAAACCGTTGACAGCTGGAACTCCAATCACCATAATGAGTGTCGCCCGCCGGACTCCATCCACCGGCTCAAAGATATAAGACCTTCCTAACGGTTAGCCATTTCCAATCTGATCAGCTGAACCTCATGCTGGAAAATTTTGGGCGAATTCGCCTCCTATACATCGTCCTCGGCGTCTTGTTGCTCGTCGGCCTGCTCCCGCTGGGCTTCGCTGGAACTATCTTATCCAGCCGCACAGCCCAGGAGCTCCGCTCGGTAGAGGGACGGTATCAAGCGCAGTTAGTGCAGGACAAGGCCCGCCAGATAGAACTCTACGGCCAAAGATATCGCGACGTTGTGGCTGGCCTGGCGCGCGCCTTTGAAATAGCGGGAAGCATTAACGCCCTCAATGACAGCGGCTACGATGCCCGGCTGCAAAAGACTCTACAAGAGGATCCGAACCTGATTGGCCTGGCTATTTGGCCGGTCGATGGTGAGCTGCACCGGGCGTTTCAGTCTGACGTGATCAAACTCGAAGAAGTTGACCAGCGCGTCAGTGAAGTCCTGGCGAAAATGAGTGGCAGAGGTTTGGTGGTAAGCCGGCCGCAAATTATTCGCTCCGGTCAGGAGATGGCGCTCACGGTGGCCGCTCCAGTAATGGGCGGCGAGCACGGCAATGATGTAGTGGCGGCAGTAGTCGCGATTGTTTCCTTTCAGGATGTTTTTAAAGCTGTCCAGCAACCAACTTCGAAGAGCGAACGAGAACTCCTCGATGCGGGTCTGCCGGTTGTCTTCGTCGTGGATCAGAATGGCCGCGCGGTAGCTCATCCAGAGGCGAGTGTGGCGTTCGCCGCCAAGCCAATGACTGACCTCAAGGTTGTTCAGGATTGGATGGAGTCCGGAGCACAGGTGCAATCAGCCCTCGCGCCCTTTAGTGTCCTCCGCGATGACCGCAAGGTTGAGATGCTTGGCTCTTATGCTACGGCCGAACTCGACAAGAACTCTCGACTCGGCGTAATTGCCATTCAAGACGAGGCCGCAGCACTTGCCTCCGTGAGTGACATGCACTACCAGACGATTTGGATAAGTTTGGTGGCCGCCTTGCTCACGCTCTTAATCGGTTTCTTTTTCGCAAAGAAACTCAGCCAGCCCGTGCAGGAGTTAGCAGCCGGAGCACATCGCATTGCTTCTGGCGATTTCTCGCAGCGGATTGAGATTCGCAGCAGAACTGAGCTGGGCGACTTAGGCAGTTCCTTCAATCTGATGACTGATCAGATCGAGCGTTTCATCCAGGACTTACAACGCTCGGCGACAGAGAATCGCGAGTTGTTTCTCGGAACAGTCAAAGCTCTTGCTGCGGCGATCGATGGTAAAGACCCGTACACGCGTGGTCACTCGGAACGCGTCTCGCGAGTCTCCATCGCAATTGCGCAGCGCCTCGGTTTGTCGGATGAAGAGTGTGAAAAGATTCGCGTCAGTGCCTTGCTGCACGACGTCGGCAAGATTGGTATTGACGACAAGGTGCTGAAAAAGCCCGCGGCGTTGACTGACGATGAATACGAAATAATGAAGCAACACCCGCAGAAGGGCTACAAGATTCTTTCCCAGATTCCGGGAATGAAAGATTTTCTTCCGGGCATGTATATGCACCACGAGAT
>JBAPXA010000454.1:0-3828 GCA_049283975.1 Pyrinomonadaceae bacterium
ACACCTATGACCGACACCTATGACCGACACCTATGACCGACACCTATGACCGACATCGATAAACCCTGCCCCTGTGGTTCTGGCGCCAACTTCGCAAATTGCTGCGAGCCAATAATCAACGGCGTGCGAGAGAGCCAAACTGCCGAAGAGTTGATGCGCGCCCGCTATTCGGCCTTCGCTACCGGTGCAATCGACTTCATCGTCGCCTCTACTCATTCACGCACGAGATCTGAGATCGACACTCAATACATCCGTGAGTGGTCACTAACGTCCATCTGGCGCGGGCTGCAAATCTTTGACACCAAGCTTATCGACGACAACAAAGCTTACGTTTCTTTCGAGGCTCTATTTATTCAAGCGGGAAAGGATCACAGCCATAAGGAAAAAGGCGAGTTCGAACGTGAGAACGGAAAATGGCGTTTTGTCACTGGCGAAGAACTGAAGAATCCCACAGTAAGGTATGAAACGCCACGCACGGGCCGCAACGAACCATGTCCCTGTGGCTCAGGCAAGAAGTACAAAAAATGCTGTGGTGCCTAGATCCCCAACTTCAAAATAAACTCGCTCGATCTATAAATATGCCCTCCCGCAGCTTCAGGGCTGCGGCTTCACGGTTCGGGTTCCTCCGCTATTCACTCTTGACACGTACCTTCAACTCAAGTATCTTGATATCAAGCTAAATATGAGTAAATTGGAATCGTTGACGGGCGGAAGTGGGGTGCATGTTTTCCTGGTGTTATGGAAGGCGGCGCGTGCGGCAGAGGCTTATGCCGAAAAGAGCGTCTTGGATCTGGAGATGTGCGGCAGCGATTTTGCCGTTCTCGAAGCCCTGCTGCACAAAGGGCCGCTTCCCGTTAATGAAATCGGAAAAAAAGTTTTGTTGACGAGCGGCTCGATCACGGCCGCCGTCGATCGCTTAGAGACGAAGGAATTGGTTGAGCGCCGTGCCCACGGCACCGACCGGCGGGCGCGGATAGTTCATTTGACGAAGGAAGGCCGCAAGGTAATCACAGTCGCTTATGCCGAGCATGCCGCCGACATGGAACGACTCGCGTCTGCCTCGCTAACACGAGTGGAGCGCAAGACGCTCATCAGCCTGTTGAAGAAGATTGGTTATGAGGCGGCAGCCAGGTAAGAGCAGGGTGAAGAGCTGGTAGCTGTGGGTGCCAAATGGTAAGTAAGGGAGGAGATTGTTATGTCGATGGTGAGGGAAGTATCAAGAGCAGAGGAAACTCGGACGAGCGGGACGCGCACGGTCGCTGGAATCGTGAACAGCATCGAGACTTTGGAAGGCGCGGGTTTTCTGGTCCGCCGTCCGTTCCCCAAAGCGGCGTTTTCAGAATTTGATCCATTCCTGTTACTTGATGAGATGGGGCCAATGGAACTAGCGCCCGGTGAAGCGAAAGGTGCGCCAGACCATCCGCATCGCGGGTTCGAGACTGTCACTTACCTGCTGGCTGGGGACATGGAACATAAAGATTCTCGCGGACACGCCGGACGCCTAAGACCCGGTGACGTGCAATGGATGACTGCCGGAGCGGGAGTGATCCACGCAGAGATGCCCGCCAAAGAGTTTGCCCGCGCGGGAGGCCGGATGCACGGATTTCAACTTTGGGTGAACCTGCCGCAGCGCGACAAGATGATGAACCCGCGCTACCAGGAGATTCCCAACGCGCAAATCCCCAAAGCCACTACGCCCGATGGCCTGGTAACGGTGAGTGTGATCGCAGGTGAAGCGATGGGCGAGAAAGCCGTCATTGAGACGCGCACGCCGATCATCTACCTGCATTACAGGATTAAGCCCGGCGGAACGGCCAGGCAACAAGTGCCGAGCGCTTACAACGCCTTCACTTACATCGTGGAGGGAGAGGGGTTGTTCGGAACAGAAGGCGAACGCGCGGGAGACGGGCAAATGGTTCTGTTCGCGCAGGATGGCGAAGAGGTGAGAATTGAAAACCCGGCGGACGCGAAGGCTACGCTCGAAGTGTTACTCATCGCCGGCGTGCCCTTGAACGAACCGGTCGCGCGTTACGGACCGTTTGTGATGAATACGCAGGCGGAAATCCGCCAGGCGATTGAAGATTACCGGCACGGCCGGATGGGGGCGATTGCCGGTTGAATGGGTTGGTGCGACGAATGTACCCGGCCTTTACCTGATTGGTGATCTGGTGGTTGGCAAGAAGGGTGGATCAATCATCACCGCCTTCAATTCCGCCGTGCGCGCCATGAAGCGTATCTGCAAACACGACTTGCCCTGCAACGCCAACAAGGATGGTTCCGTTTCGACGCGTAGCGTCATGTGAATTTAGCCCGGCCTTTCAAGGCCGGGAAAAACCGAGGCGGTTTGGTTGCGTCGCGTCAGCGACGTCTGATTCAACCGTCGCTACGCGACGCGCGAATTCGCTCCCGACTCCCCGGCGTTGAAACGCCGGGCTAAACTCATACGGACGCTACGCGTCGAAATCAACTGAACTGTTAGGGAGTTTAAAAGAACATGCAACAGGAAATTGAATTACTGAGTGACGATCGGCTTGAGTCGGAAAACGGACCAGCTACCCAAGGCGGCTTCGTTGATTCCCACGCGGCCGAAGACGACCTGCTGGACGCCTATTCGCGTGCTGTGATCACCGCTGCGGAGAAGGTCAGCCCGTCAGTTGTATTTATTGAGGTCCAACAACCAGTCAGGAACAGAAGAGGAAACGCTCCGCGAATGCCCCAGGAAGCTCGAGGCAGCGGGTCTGGTTTTATTTTCACTCCCGACGGTTTCATTCTCACCAATAGTCATGTGATCCACGACGCCAAAAAGATAGAGGTCACAGTCTCAGATGGCAGCAAGTACCAGGCCGATTTGATTGGCGACGACCCCGACACTGACCTCGCTGTAATCAGAATCAACGCGCCGAATTTGGTGCCCTCAGCTCTGGGCCACGCGCAAAAGATTCGGGTCGGGCAATTAGTCATCGCGATCGGAAATCCGTATGGCTTTCAATACAGCGTTACGGCTGGAGTCGTCAGCGCGCTCGGGCGTTCGTTGCGTTCCCGGTCCGGCAGATTGATGGACGACGTAATTCAAACGGACGCCGCTCTCAATCCTGGCAATTCTGGTGGGCCACTCGTTAACTCTCGCGGAGAAGTGATCGGCGTCAACACGGCAATGATTTTGCCGGCTCAGGGAATCTGCTTTGCGACATCGATTGATACCGCGAAGTTCGTTGCCAGCCGACTGATTCGCGACGGAAGAGTTAGCCGCAGCTATATCGGACTGGCCGGACAGAACGTTCCGCTGCCACGTCGAATCGTCCGCTACTATGGCCTCGCCGCTGCCAGCGGAATCCTGGTTATGTCTTTCGAAAGTAACAGCCCGGCAAGAAATGCAGGAGTACGCGAAGGAGACATCATCGTTGGTTTTGACGATCAGGTGACCTCGGGCATCGACGACCTTCATAAGCTGCTGTCAGAGGATCGCATCGGCCATAAGTCTGCGCTCGTGGTCATCAGAGGTACGCAGAAACTGAAGCTCGAGGTGGTTCCTGAAGAATCTCGACAGACTTCTTAGTACAGAGCTCTAGCGCAGAGACGCCGAAACGCTGAGCCGCAGAGAATAAACAACGCTTACCGGTTATTTATTCTTGCGTCTCTGTGACTCTGCGTCTCTGCGGTTTCTTTGGTGCTTGCGTTTCCGGTTCAATGAAAAATGAGAAATGAAAAATGATATATGGAAAATGATCGGTCAGTACCACCAGGCGGTAGTCGGTGGGCCGTCACATTGCCAATTGGCGATTGCCAATTGCCGATTAGTTGAAGTCAGTACCACCAGGCGGTAGCCAG
>JBAPXA010000455.1:0-2674 GCA_049283975.1 Pyrinomonadaceae bacterium
GAGCGGGGGCAAGCCCACCTTCCGGACTGAGCGTTAACACTTCGGTCTGTAATCCAATCTGAGACATTTGTGTCTTGAGGCAGAGTCTCGATTAGTTCCGCGTTAATTCAGCCCTCTTCGGTGCATAGTTAATCCGCCGCCGTTCCTGAAGGCGGCCATCAAGGATCGTCCCTTCAACAATCTCGTAACCCAACAATGCGAAGACTCGACCACGCAGGTACAGTGGTCGCGCATTCCCATACCAGTCGACGCACGAAGCTCGGCAGCGATCATCAACGGCCCGCTCAGATTGAGCAGCAAGTTCACCAAGTCTCTCGAAATGCAACGACTCATTACGGAGAAACAAGACCGCGGCTGAGTCTTCGAATAGATGATGATAGCCAGGACGTCCCGGAACACTGATCGGTAGACCAATCGTTCCTGAGTCTTCGTCGTCAGGCTTGTAAAAGAAACCGTGACTGCGTAGCTCGCCCTGCGAAGCCCCTTTGCGACTAAAGGTGTCTTCGACTTGAGGCGTTTCGCCAAGCTGAACAGCCGTGAAATGCAGATCTTCTCCATCTATGCCCACAACTACTGCGTCATTGTTCAGTGCCTCCAGGCGATCGACGCCGTGAACAAGTTTGAGAACATGGTATTTTCCGGACTTTCTTTGCACCGCATAGAGCTTTGCTTCCTTGACCTTTTCCGGAGCACCCCAGCCGCTTCCCGTGCCGTATAACAAGTAATCGCCGACGAAGCGATTCTGAAAGGTATAGCCGGTTGGCTTCGGCAGCGCGAGATAATCACTCACCGCAGCCGCTTCCCTGCCATCAGAAAAACTAGAGAGCCGAACGCGCAGCAAAGCAACGTCCCCAGCGGCAGGTTCGGCGGACCACATCCCGTCACCGGCACTCTCCGACCGCACGAGAACACTCAGTTGTTCACTGTCATCTTCCAGAAATGAAAACTGGTCAACCGGGCTGCCGGAAACCCGCAGCGCAGTCGGAGCCGATCCGTCGAGGGGCAGGCGATAAACCAATGATTGAAAATGCGAGGTCTTGCCGCTGCGATTTTGATCCGTCATCCAGACATAAACTGAGGTCGGCGACACATAGAAGACGCGACCGGCCGGACCGACAACACCAGTCGCTTCGCAGTCAAAACCTCCGTTAGCGAGATCGCATACAGTCAGGGTGTGGAGCGCGAGGCCATAGGGCGAGGTTATTAAGTATTCGGGGCGGTAGATTCTTGTTGCCGGGACGATGCGTTTGAACTCAGCATCCTGGGCACCTTTGTGCCAGCGCCTGACAGCGGGAAATTCTTCCAGCGGATCATCACTTCCGGCTGCTAGATAGGAAGGTGTATAGAAAATAAGTTTGTTGCCGATTAGACGGCTGGCGTAATTGCGCGACGAATAGTAATCATTCGAGCGCAGGTGATACGTAAACTGGTAGCTTAGTTGGCCCTTGTCATTAATCTTAAACAGTCCCACCTCTGTCCCGCCGCGATCGTAGCTGTAACCGATCACTGCAATCGTATCTTCTGAGACCAGCATCTCGTCGTACCAGGTCTCTTCGGGATTGATATCAGGGCCAAAGGCGTCCGCAATTGAGATCGGTTTCAGTGCATCTCCGCCGATGGCTACGGTAAATAGGCGACCACGGCGCAGGACCACGAGATAGTTTCCATGGACCTTAACGATCCCGCCTTCGTCCACGCCGGCGTGTTGAACGTTTGTTACAGATTCTTGTCTTGCACTGACTTCGCTCTTCGCAAGAGATGCGCTGTTTAACGCAACGGAACCCGGCTTTCCATCGGCGACGCCTGCTCCCGCCCCTGCGCGCCGCGCGATCCGCTTCTGCCGTGCTGCGATGGCTCTGAAATAGCTACGGAGCTCCGAATCGGACCGAAAGGCACGCATCGTTCTACTGGCAGGGGTAGCCCATGCCTCAACGTCGGCTGGTGGAATTTCGTAGGCGGTAACAAAGGTAACACCGATACAAGCGGTTATTACCAATCCCGCAGTGAGCGCTACCACGGAGAAGTTGTTCATTTTTGCTTTCCTCGCTTTTTGTTTCTTGATCCTTAATTACCGGCTAACACCCAAAAGATATGCCCTTCCATTAAGATATGAACGCAGCCGCTTAAGAGACTTGCAGGTTACCGAAGAAATCAGGCGTGTGTCGTGCAGCCTGTTGAACCTTGGCTTCTCGTGCAAGGTGGACTGTTGCTTATTATGTTTGACGGGATTCGTGAGGGATTCTTCCGAAGATTCTTTCGGCACTACATGGAGCGAAGGTAACCAAGGAGGAAAAGCACGGCTGTGCCGAAAGCATTTGCGATCGTTACCGGTTTGCCGCGCATGCTAGCTTCCCAGGCTGTCTTGTTATTCGGGTCCTGACTCTTGTTTTCGGTGTAACTGAAGTTCTCATCCTTAAACTCAGCATGGAGTAGATATCTGGAGCTCAAAAGAAGTCGAGAAGGGGCCGCGCAAACAAGGAAGAAAAAGTATTGCAACGGCGCAACCAGAATCAGCCAGGCAACACAGGCAACGATAAACAAAAAGATAAGTGGTAGACCAAATAATGCGTCCCACAAATTCACTCGGCCACGATTCTTAATCATCAGATGGCCGCCCAACGCGAGCACCGGTAAGCCGACGAGTTTTCGGCAAGCGTCAATGTAGGTACGTGGG